>JAVKNF010000013.1:0-46412 GCA_031537795.1 Candidatus Deianiraeaceae bacterium
CTGAGCTACCGAGGCGTAATGTAAGAATATTATATTTTTAATTTTATTGTCAAGAATTATTTGAATCAATAGGGTTGATATAAAATATACTTTATAATGAAATAAATAATAAAAAAAATAGATTAACAATTTCTTATTAAACAAGTTCTTCTAACTGGTTTATCGAATCTTCTAAATCTTTTATTCCTATTTCCCAAAAACTTTTACTTGAGGAGTCTAGACCAAATCTTTTTAAAAGTTCATCATATTTTATAACTGACGAATCAGTGAAAAAGTTTATATACATTTCAGGAAAATTTTTAAATTTATTAGATTTATAAACAGCCATAAGTGCATGTGTGATTAAGTCTGCAAATGCATAAGAATGAACATAGAACGGATGATGTATAAAATGACTTATATAAGGCCAGGAACTTAAGATATCTTCATCTATCTCAACACCACCTCCTAGATAATAAGAAATATTTTTTCTCCAAAGAGATGAAAAGTCTTCTTTTGTTAACTCTCTTTCTTTTCTTAAATTATGAATATCTTCTTCGAATTTATGGAATGCAATTTGTCTTCCGATTGTATTAATTGAATTCTCAATCTTCTTAATTAAAACTGCTTTTTTTAAATTTTTATCACTAGATTCATCTTTTAGAATTTTATTATAAATTAGAGATTCACTAAACGTCGAAGGGACTTCAGCTAGAGCAAGATTTGCATCTGACATTTCAGCTCCATATCTTTCTTTAGAAAGCTTCATTTGAATACCGTGCCCAATTTCATGAGCTAGAGTTGTTACTCCGTTTAACAAGAAATCATAATTTAGAAAAATCATAGGCTCTATTGTTGTGCAAAATGCTCCCGCTCTTTTATTTGGAAGAATTTTTGCATCAATTCTATTGTTTTCTATAAACCAAATAAATTCTTCATTCATTTTAGGGGAAAAATCATTATATGTTTCACCGATTAGATTTAAGGCTTCTTTCCAGCTATATTTAAATGTCACAAGTTCAATCGGAGCATTTCTATCATAATATTTTAATTTATCTAAAGATAGCATTTTTGCTTTTATTTTGTAATATTTATGCACAGTATTTGAATAATGATTTTCAATAGCTGTAATCATAGCATTTAAAGTTTTTTTGTCTATGTTATTAGCAATTAATTCTGAATGTTCTGGGCTTTTAAAATTTCTCCATTTATCTTCAATATCTTTTGACTTAAGAATTAAATTAAAGATAAATATGTAATCATCTATATTTTTTTCAAATTCTAGGTTAATTTTTTTCGAAATTTCAGCTCTGATATTCCTATCAGGGTTCTGCAATAAGTTTGCCGCTTGGCTCAAATTCAAAGTTTCACCTTGAAAGTCAATTCTAATTTTTGATAATTTCTGATCATAATATTTTACGACATTATATGTTGTGGCTGAAGATTTTTCTATAGAAAACCTCTCTAAGTCATCATTAAGCCTATGTTTATTATACTTTCTAATATCTTTTATTATAGGTTCATAATTTAGAATTTTTTTATTTTTTAGAAATAGATTAATTTTACTTTCTTTGATCTTTGAAATTTTAAGTGAAAAAAAATTCAATTTACTTGCATAATTTGATGTAATTTCATGAATTTTTGAATAAAAAGCTAAAATTTCAGGGTTTTGACTATCTTTCGAAAATAATAAATAAGAATAAATACTTATTGGGTATAATTTTTTTTGGATTTCGAAATAACTAATTATCATTGAATAAAAATCAGCTTCATTTACATCTTTTTTATTATCAAACTTCAATATAAAATCTTGAACCAGTAGATTTATCTTTTGTAAATCTTGTTCTATTTTTTCATCTTTTGTTGACTTATAAAAGACAGACAAATCCCATTCTGGAAGTTCATTATTATTATAGATGTATGAATTTGCATCAAATTCTGTATTCTTCATAATTTCGATATTATTTATATTTCTTTTTGGATTCTCATTTTTATGATAATAATCAAGAATTATTTTGAAAATTAGAAAAGAGAATACAAGAATAGGAACTAGAAATAGTACAATTTTTTTATTTTCTCTCATTATTTAATTTTAATATTTCTTTTGTTAGGGTTGTATTTCCTGCCGATGTGTATAAAAATATACAATTCTCTCTTGTATTTTTAATTTTCTCTAAAATTAAATTTGCATCTGTTTTTAAACTTATAATTTCTCTATTTTTATATCTTTCTTTTAATTTTTCTGTAATAAAATTAGGTGATATTCCTTCAATTGGCTTTTCACTTGCTGCGAAAATATCTAATACAATTATTTTATCAACCAAATTAAAAGCTTCAACAAATCCATTTATCGAATCTCTTGTTCTTGTAAATCTATGTGGCTCAAAAATTAAAATAACTTTATATGTTGAGTATTCATTATTATATTTTTTAAAATGAAGAACAGAATCAATTGCAGATTTTATTTTTGTAGGGTTATGAGCATAATCGTTAATAATAAGATGATTATTAATTTTACCTTCAATGTGAAATCTATTTTCAATGCCGGAAAAGTTTTTAAAAATATTGTGAAATTCTTTGAACTTTAGGAAATTAATTTCAGATGCAATTAAAACAGCAATACCCGCTAATAAGTTTAATATATTATGCTTTCCAGGTAAATTTAAGTAGAAATTTTCAATTAAAATATTATTATTATAAATTATATCAAAAATAAAACCTTCTTTTGTTTCTTTTATATTTAAAGGGTGTAAATTAGAATTTTCAGAAAAGCCATAAAATATAACTTTATTTTTAAATTCTTCTTCGTTTCCAAGTTTGACACAATCTTCATATTCATTGCAGATAATTAATTTTTTTGTAGTATTTCTTGCTAATTTTCTAAAGTGAGATACTAAATTTTCTCTTGTTATATAAAAATCCATATGATCTTCTTCTATACTTGTTATAATTCCAAATTCATGAATTAGAGACGTAAAACTACCGTCAGACTCATCACTTTCAGCTATAAAGAAGTCATTAACATCTATACTTATTTTACAGTTACTATCATAATTCTTCAAAACTCCACCTAATAAAATAGTAGGCTTTAAGTTTAAAGATTCAAAAATAAAACCTAAAAACCCAGTTGTAGTTGTTTTGCCGTGTGTACCTGAAACAAAAATTTTAGTTTTAAATAAATTTGCAATCTCAACTAGAAATTCTCCTCTTGAAATAATCTTTAAATTTAGTTCCCGTGCCTTTATACGTTCTGGGTTATTTATTGCAATTGCGGAACTGTAGACAAATATATCTATCTTTTTTTCTAAATTTTCAGCTTTTTGCCATATATTTATATTCGAAAAACCCTCTTCTTTTAAAGCAATTGTATTTTTATTTTCTTGTTTATCCGAACCTGATACTTCAGCACCTAGAAAACTACTTATTCTTGCTAAAGCACTCATTCCAATTCCTCCAATTCCACAGAAATAAATTGATTTTTGTTTTAACTGTAATTTACTCATTCTCGAACAATATGAAATTGCTTTTATTTTGCAAGAAAATTAAATTCTATTTATTGAAAAGTAATAATTTTTTATATATTTTCTTTATCAATCTATTAGTTTGTTTAGATTTATCCTCTAAAGCTTTTGTAGAACATTTTTTATTAGAAAAAAATATTATTCAATTTAAAATAACAAGTTTTTTTAACTTAACATCAGTTTATAATCAAGGCGTTGTATTTGGTTTTTTCAATAATAATCAATTTGTCTCGAAAATAATTAATTACTTTAATATATTCATTTTATTTTATCTTATTTCTATTTTTTTAAAGAGAGAAAGATTTTTAGAGAAATTCTCAATATCTTTGATAATTTCAGGCGGCATAGGTAATCTTATAGATAAATTTACAAAAGGAGCAGTGTACGATTTTCTAGATTTTTTTATAGGTAATAATCACTGGTATGTTTTTAATTTAGCAGATTCTTTTGTATGTATAGGCGTGCTTCTTCTTTTATTAACCGAGGTAAAAATAAAAAAAGAATAATTGATCTATTTTAATTTTTGTAGAAATATTGTAATATTCGGATTAAAAAATAATAAAATGGCAGAAGTAATTCCATAATATTTTTCGATTATTTCTTCTTTATAAAAAGATGATAAAGTTATTATAATAATAGTAAAAATTGATAATATTTTGATGTTTTTTCAGATTTTTCTCCAAACTTACAAATAAGAATTGAATAAGGAATAAAAATAAGAGTCGCGACAGCAATATCTAGTAAGTGATGATACCCTAAATAATAAATTCTAAAACAAGAAGATATTCCTAGAGATAAAAATACTATTCTAAAGATTTTATGTAATTTTTGTGAGTAAATTTTTTTAATTTGAATATCTAAAGAAGTAAATAAACAACAAATAAAAGATATATGTCCAGAAGGCATTGCATATGTTGTAGTTCTCTTTATTTCCCAAGCTTTATCACTCCAGTTATAAGGAGTTGTTTCTGGTAGTGGGAATTTTAATAATATCTTGAGAATTAGATTAATGGCTGCTCCAGAAGAAAAACAAAGTATAATAATTAAAATTGAGATTAATGTTTTTTGATTTTTCTTCGTTGTTAAGATCAAAATTAAAAATAAACAAATAAAATGTGGTTTATAAATAAAATAAAGAATATTTGATTTAAGAAAATAATCTAAATATAACATTATAAAATTGATTGATATTATTTTTTTAAAATCAATTGACTTTTTTAAATTTCAAAAGAAATATAAAAAATGACATTTGCTTTGCATGGAAATTTCACAAATCACATAGAGCTAGAAGACCTAGAAATTTCGAAAGTTTTATTGCAAAAAATTACAGAAGTCCCTTGGATTATACTTATTCCTAGAATTAATAACTTAAAAAATATTTTTGATTTAGATTTTGAAAAACAAATTATTTTACAAAAAGAAATAAATTTTATAGGAAGAATTATGAAAGAAGTTTATAATTTCGACCAAATTAATATTGCAACAATAGGAAATATAACTCCACAATTGCATATTCATATAGTGGCAAGATTTGCAGATGATGCATTTTGGCCAGAGACAATTTGGGGTAAGAAATTTACAAATTTAACAGAAGAAGAAACTTTAAATAAATATAGATATTTAATCAAAGGAATTAAGAATTTGTAGATCTCTCCTTCAAGAATTATCTTGATTATTAAAATTTACTTTTTAGATTGTTAGTTAAATTTATGACAGAGAAGAAAGTATTTAATAACAGCATGTTTCATATTATTCCAGTTAGTATTTTAAGACAAACGCCAAGTGTATTATTTAATAATGTTCCCATCATTGATAATTTATCAGCAATAGATTATGTTGAGCACGGTAGCAATGCTATTTCTCCAGCTATAGCGGGAAGGGATAATGAGACTTTTTGGTATATGCATACTCATCAAGAAGACAATTTATTAGTCTTAAGAGGAACAAGACTCGTTGAATTATACACAAAAGAAAATGGAAAAATTGAGACTTTTATAGTAACTAAAGATTATGTTAAACATGAGGGAAAGATTATTCACGAAGGAATGTCTTTATTTGGTTGGCCTAAATTTGTATTTCATAGAGTGAATAGTGCAGAGGACGGCTCCCAGTCTATAAATTATGCATCTTATTACGGAGAAGAGAAATCAAAAAAAGACGAAATTATGAAGACAAATTTTAATATTTATTCTTTAAACACAATAACAGGAGAATATTTATTGGCAAGAGAAGGTTCTAGGGACCAGCCTAATAAAAAATAATGATGAATAGCAATATATTTATAGCAATTTTTATCTATCTAGGGAATTCATTTGCGAATGTTTTCTCTGGTGTATTATCTAAATTTGCAGTTTTAAAATTAGAAAGTTTTGCGATACCAGTCTACAGCCTTCTATTTCTTCGTGCATTTATAAGTATTGTTATTCTTTCCCCTTTTTTTATAAAGAATATTAAATATATAAATAAATCCCTAAAATTTAATATAATTATATCGACATTAACCGCTTTAGATGTATTTTTATTTAATATCGGTTTAAAGGGCACCCCAATAAATCAAGCTATAATTATAATGTTCCTGATACCAGTTTGGATAAATCTGTTTTCTAATATATTATTAAAAGAGGAAGCTACAAATATACAAAACATAATAATTCTAATTTGTTGTTTTATAGCTTTGTTTATTTCTAATCCAGAATTGAACCCTTATAATATAATTCACAACTACAGAAATAGATTATCAGATTCTTTTAATTTTTACCCAATATTAATATTTCTAAATACATTTTGCGTGACTTTCGCTTTACTTCTTCAGAAAAAGTTTTCAGGTGATAGACCTATAATGTTTGGTTTGTTCTCTAATAATATTATTTTGTTATTATTAAGTTTATTTTTTATGAAAGGAATCATTTCATATTTGAATATTTATACAATCCTTATGGCTTTTGCTCTTTCAATTCTTGATATTATGGAATTTGGTTGTGCTTATAAAGCTTATCAGATGTGCAAAGTTTCAATTTTGCAACCTGTAAGATTTATAAGAATAGTATTTTCTGCCGCTTTTGGTTATGTTTTATTAGGAGAAAAAACAACAGCGCCACAGATTATCGGCATGTTGATTATAGTTTTAATGAATTTTATTAATCCAATATTGAATTCTTTAGATAAGAAAAATAAATAGTTTTATATTAATTTTTTAGATATTTTTCAAAACTTGACAATTATTATGATTATAACAAGATCTAAAAGATATTAAAATATTTTTTTAAGACTCTTTGTTAAATTGTGATTTAATTACTTTAACTATAATTTTTGTCTTTAAAGAATAATTATTATTTTATTTATATGACGAAAACATTTGAAGAGTTAAATTTACCAAAAGCAGTTTTAGAGAATCTAAAAAAGATGGGCTACGTATCTCCCACTGAAATCCAACAGAAAGTTGTTCCTTCGGCTTTAAATGGCAAAGATATTCTCGCTTCTTCTAAAACAGGAAGTGGAAAAACTGCTGCTTTTGGCATCCCTTTAATTGCAAATATAATAAAAAATAAATCAAAGGGTTTAATACTAGCCCCAACAAGAGAGTTAGCTGCTCAGATTAAGGATACAATAATGAGTATTATTGGAGAAGAGAAGATATTTGTTACGCTTGTTCTAGGTGGAGCAGATATTAGAAAACAAGCTATTTCTCTAAAAAGATTCCCAGAAGTTATAATAGCGACACCAGGTAGATTAAAAGACCATATCGATAGAAGAAACGTAGATTTAAAACAATATAATATTTTGGTTTTAGATGAATTTGATAGAATGCTTGAAATGGGCTTTGCTAAAGAAATTTCTAAAGTTGTATCGGAACTTCCAAAGGAAAGACAAACCTTTATGTTTTCAGCAACAACAAGAAAAACTGTTTTAACGAATGCAAAGACTTATTTAAAAGAGTACGAGGAAGTCATTCTAGAATCAGCTAAAGAGGATCATAAAAATATAGAGCAAAAATTCCTAGAAATACATCATTCAAAAAAATACGACACAGCAATAGAACATATTCTTGCTTGCAAGGGGGATTTATGTATAATTTTTGTAAATCAAAAATATAAAGCAAGAGAACTTGCCAACGATTTAAGATCATCAGGCCACGCGGCTAAGTCAATTCACGGAGATTTAACTCAAAGAGAAAGAACTAGAGCGGTTGAAGATTTTAAATCTGGAGACTGTACAATTTTGATTGCAACTGATGTTGTGGCAAGGGGTTTAGATGTGCCTGGTGTAAAACTTGTTATAAATTATGACATGCCAAAAACACCAGAAGATTATACTCATAGAATAGGTAGAACAGGAAGAGCTGATGCAACCGGAATTTCTGTTTCTTTTGTAACTCCAGAAGATAGAAAAATACATCACGCTATAAATTCAAAACAGAATTCAGATGAATTTCAACCAGAATTTAGAGCTAAAAGTGGCGGAAGAAATCGTGGGTTTAACGGGAGTTTTAGAGGTGGAGAGCAATCTAATTTCAATAGAAGATCGAGTTTTAATAGAGAAAATAACTCTTCTTTTGGCGAAAGAAACTTTAATAAAGACAATTCTTATTCTAGACCAGAAGGAAATTTCAATAGAAGATCAGAAGGTGAAAATAGATACAGAAACCCTGAAAATCGTGGAGGTTTTGCATCAAGAAATAAAACAAAATCATTCGAAAGAGGTGAAAAGAGAAGCTTCTTAAAAAAATAACTTTATATTTATAAAAATCATCTATAATAATTATTGTTATGTTTATATATGGAATTAGATCAATTAAAAAGATCAATAGAAGAACAAGCGTTGAAAAATCGAGATGAAGTTGTAAAGAATTCAAATAAAAATGAACAAAATATTCCTTATTTTTCAAATGAAGATGAAAATGTTGTTTCTTTGGAACCTAAAAGATATGATTATTTCAATGAAAATATAAAACATAAAGATTTAATTGCGATTATTGAATAAAAAAATATTAAAATACAAATAGTTGCAGAAGGGCATAGAGGTATTATTCTAGAATTTATATCAGATTTAATACCAGTAAATGAGGACGCATAAACTATTCTGAGAATTCAAGAAGAAATGAAAAATATTACAATAAAATTCTTGAAAGAAATGATAGATTTTCGCGATACAAGAGATAGATTTATTAAGATAATGGCTTCTGACTATAACCTTCCTTTTAATTTAGATTACGAGATAAGAAAGACAGAAGAAATTCTTATCGCAAATAATAAAGAGCAAGGTAAATGTATCATATTAATATATTAAATGATTTTATTACATTAAAAGTATTCAAGAATTTTGTCTTAGATAATAAATTTCGAAAATTCAATAATTTTCATACTAATGTTTCGATACCAATTATAGATTCAACGGAGATTATAAAGGATTTATTTATGAAACAGTACTCTAAAGATGAAGATTATATGAAATCAGAACATCCTATATTTTATGGCTCTTTAAATTTATTTAATGAAATAAAAGAAATATGCGAAAAAATCAGTAAAACATACAAAATTAAAGAGAAAGATATATTATTTCAAGTTATTCATTATTCTCTCTGTCGTAAATTAGTTCAGCATTTAAAAATTGGAAATAATATGAAAAAATTTAAGAAGGATATTTTTTCAGCTATCAAGATATGCTTGATAATATGAATGAACATGAAAAAACAGATATTGATCTTTCAGAGGAGAGGTTAGATAAACAGATTATGGATTGTCTCGTTACAAAAACTTATCAAGTTGGACTTAATAGAACAAATAATGCTGGGTTTAGAGCTCTAGTAGAAAAGCCCAGAAAAAATAAATCTTCTAGGTTTCTGCGATAATTTAGTTAATATGCTTTTAGGAAAATCTAATAAATCTGAGAAATACGTACAATTAATAGATGAAGAAAATTTGACAAATCGAGACAATTTTGCTCTTAAAAATATTTTTGATTATGAAAAAGAATTGACAGATGATAAAATTGAAACATTCTATAATAGTGTTAAATATTCATTATTATCAATAAAAAGAGAAGAAGCGACTATCTTTGAAATAAGAACAGATAATGCAGAATTGGGGAAAGATAGAATTTATAATTTCCTAGATAACATAGGAGAGAAATTAAATATAAAAACTATAACAGAAGACGAAAAACTATTTAGACAAAAGGAAAAATTAAATAAACTATTCTCAAGAAAAGAAGAGTTAAAAAGAAGAACAGAAAGTATAATATCAGAAATTGAAATTACAAAGAAGGCGCTAGATAATACCTCTATTCTGAATAGTCTTCATAATGAAGATTTATCTATTATAAATAGATTTAAAGAAGGAAATATAAAGGACTTTGATCTAGAATTTGCAGGAGGTTTAAAGAAGATATTATGTACGTTAAATGATAATGATGTTCTTTGTGTTGACCATATTGCTTTATATTGTTTTCTTCTATATTCAGATAAACTAAAATTATGCGAAGAAGAGATTAAAACTATAGAAGAACAAACCAGAGAGACAGAAAGCGACTTAAAATTAGAAAATATTACCGAAAAAACTCTTGATATTCAATAAATCTTAAAAACCATTAGAATTCAATCTCTTTTATTTTCTTTATGGCACTAATTTTGCCTGCAAATCTGTGAGCTTCATCTCTTATAGACTGTAATAATTTTAACCCGTCAATTCTTTCATTCATTCTTATTTCAATATCTTTGTATATAAAAGTATCATTTTTCCAATCTCTTTTTTCACCTTTTTTTATGCAGATATAGGGAATATCTACTCCTGTTTCTAATATAGCTTTTTCCATTGCAGACATTTGTATTTTACCACCGTCTATTATAAAAAAGTCTATTTTTAGATTATTCTTTTCTATCTCTCTTAATCTTCTTGTTAATATTTCCAACATCATTCCGTGATCATCTTGACTATTTGCAATTTTAAAATTATACCTTCTGTATTCATCTTTTATAAATTCTCCATTTTCCCATTGAACAGAAACTCCTGTTGAATCTTTTCCTCCGAAATGAGAATTATCAAAACCGTTTATTATTTTTATCTCATAATTTAAGTTAAATAAATTTTTTAATTGCAGGAAGCATTCTTTTAATTTTATTTCTCTTTTTTCATAATTTGAAGCATATTCCTTTAATAATCTTTCTTCTTCGAGTAGAATATCTCTCCAATCTTCATCTTTTTCCAAATCTTCCAACTTTATTTCTTTCATATTAAAATTTTAAGCCTTTTACTGTGAATTTATTATTAATAATTGAGCTAAATTTTATTATTAAATCATATTCAATTTTTTTATTATTTATATTGTAAAAAAAGGAATTAAATTCACTTGATTCATACTCCCAAAAGGTTTCTTCTGGGTATATTTCTAGATTTTTCTCTGTTATCTTAATTAAGAAGACTTCTTCTGATAAGGTTTTTAGAATCTCTTCTTTTACAAAAGCAACAAATTCTGAAATCTTAATACTTCTACTATTTTGTATTTTTATTGTAAAATAAGAGCCTATTGAATATTCTTGAAACAAATCTTTATTTATTTGTTGATTGATATAATTTTTCTGAATCATTTTCAAATCTTGAATTAAGTTTGTTTCAGCCAAATTATAATTCTTGTTTTTATTTTTTATTTCTGTTTTTTTATTTATGAATACTAAAAGATCTCTTTCTGTTGAAAGGCAAGAAGAGTTATAAATTAGTTGCATTATTTTTGTAGCATTTTCATAATCTTCTATAAATTTAAAGAAATTAAGAGTTAAAAACAATGTGTTTTTAATATATTTATTATTTTCATTTTTATCAAAGTCTAAAAAACCTAACGTTATAATTTCTTCGCTGTTTATATCTATAACATTAAACAGGTATTTTGAATTATGTAAATATATTTGAATTAAAGTTAAATTCTTTCTATTTATTATTAATTCATTTTGTTCAAAAAATTTATTATTTATTATATTATAAAAAGAATCGTAATCTTCAAATTCTGGATCATTATTAATTTTTATTGATATTATTTTATTAGAATCTAAATCAAAAATTTGTAAGATTGAAAAATCTTGCTTGAATATTTGCTGTATGTTTGTATCAATTTCTTCTTGATTATATATTTTAATTAGTATTTTTGCGTCTTTTATAGAATTGATATTATTTTTTTGTATCGTGAATGAATTAGTATTTGAAATAAAATTCATTATATTTAGTCTTATTTTTAAATCTAAATTCTTAATTATTGATGCAAAAAGATCGCTCGCTCTATTATTTTTATTGTTGTATCCAATTGGAATATTCAAAAAATTTATATTTTCTCTAATAGATTTATTTAGGAGCATATTATTTCCTAATAGCTATTCTTAATTTTGCACTTCTAGATCTTATATTTTCTTTAATCTCTCTATCAGTAGGAATAATTGGCTTCTTTGTTATGATCTTTAAGATTGCTTCTTTTTTGATTTCATTTTCCATAACTCTAAAATCGTTTCTATTAAAACCCAAATTCTTATATTCTTGTGAATATTCTCTGAATAAATTTTTAATTATTTTGTCTTCTAAAGAATGAAAAGAGATTGTTATAATTTTTGTATTTTCTTTTGAATTTAATATTGCAATTTTTAAAGACTCTTCAATTTCTTCAAGCTCATTATTCACAAATATTCTAATAGCTTGAAATGTTCTTGTTGCTGGGTGTATTTTATCTTTATAACCTTTTACTGTTTGTTTAATAAATTCTGCTAATTCTAAAGTAGTTTCAAATGTCTTCTCTTTTCTTCTTCTTACTATTTCCTTTGCTATTTTTCTTGAATATCTTTCATTTCCTAGATTATAAATCAAGTTTGCTAAATCTTCCTCGGGCATCTGGTTAACAATTAAATTTGCATTTTCTTCATTAAAACCCATTCTCATATCAAGCGGTCCATTTTTTTGAAATGAAAACCCTCTTTCAGGTTCGTCTATCTGCATAGAGGAGACGCCGAAATCGTAGAAAATCCCAGAAATTTCATATCTCTCTAAAATATCTTTAATATTTGAGAACTTTCTGTTATAAAAAATAAAATTTTCCGGAAATTCTTTTTTTAAATCATTTGCGTATTTTTCATTATTTATATCTCTATCTATAGCTATTATTTTACCTCCTTGTTTTAGAACTTCTTTAGAATGACCACCTGCTCCAAAAGTGCAGTCTAAATACCACCTATTCTTTTCGATAGATAAACCTAGAATTAACTCCTCAAGTAAAACAGGTTTATGATTCGAATTTAACTCTTGTGAACTTCTATCATTCATATCAAATTTTAGATTTAGCAATTACTAATGTATGATCTGAAGCTTTCTCCATACCTCTTGCTTCTGTTAGAATTTTTACTTCTATGATATTCTCTAAAATATTTTTAGAGCTAAATAAATAATCCAGACGCCAGCCAGAATTTCTATCAAAAGCTTTTGTTCTATAATCCCACCAGCTGTATTCAATTTTATTTGGGTTTTTTGCTCTATATAAATCTACGAAACCCAATTCCTCAATTTTTTTAATCTCTTTTCTTTCAATTGGATGAAAGCCAATTCCACCTTCATTTCTTTTAGGAAACGCTAAATCTATTTCATCTTTTGCAACATTAAAATCTCCTCCTATAATAACATTCTCATCTTTTTTAAATTCCGAGAGCCTTCTTTGCAATCTTTTATAAAAGTTTATTTTATATTTAAAGCGTTTTTTATTTTCAAGCTCTGCCATTTCCTCGCTATCTCCCATTGGGATATAGACATTTATAATTGTGTAAAATTTACTGTTTATAGTAGTTGAAGCTTCAATATATCTAGCTTCTTCATCTTCATTCTCTTCTATATTATATCTTGACAATTTATTAGATTCTAAATAAATAGGGTATTTGCTTGCGATTGCAACACCGTTATAGCTTTTCTGCCCGTGGAATAATACATTATAATTCAAATCATCAAATATAAATTTAGGGAAATCTTTATCTTGTGTTTTAGTTTCTTGAAGCATTATTATATCCAGTGAATGTTCTTTCATTATAGAATTAAATTGATTAACCCTACTTCTGATAGAATTAACATTCCAAGTTGCGAAAGAAAAATTGTTCATTTCTATATATCTTCTTTATCGTTATAAATCAAGATTCCAGAAGAAGATGTAAATGTAATTTCTTTGATTATATTACTACTTTCAAAATCAAACATATGAATATAATCAACGCCCTTTTTCATTGAATTTAATATATTTATTAATTTATGTGCTTTTTTATCATCTTTAGTTAGAGCTATATCTTCTAATTTTCTTATACTAAATATTGTTTGTGTTAAGTCGAACTCTTCAGTGTTTTGAGATAAAATAACTCTACTATTTTTAAAATTCGAAGCTATAGAACAAGCAAAATCACAAGAATTTAATATAACTTTTTTGTTATTTTTGCAAAATGAAATTGGAGTAATAACAGGAAGGATACAAGATTTATTAATTTGAGTAAGAAAATCAGAATTTATTCTTGTTGTTTTTGCATATAAAGGTTTTGTTTCTTTATTATAAAGATGTAATGATGAGACAGTAGAAAGCTCTCCGAAAGCTAAATTTACATCTGCAGCTGAAAATTTCACAGCAAAACCCCCTAGATCTGATATTTCCTTCATTATTTTATATGCGTAACCTGAATATAGATTCTTTTTCTCAATTTGATCTACTTCTTCTGAAGGAGATGTCTCAATTTCTAAAGGAGATATAATCGCCATTTTAATGCCAACCTTATTAAGAAGAAAAATTTGTTTTATTAAATAAGATAATGTAGATTGATTTTCCACATCTTCTCTTGCAGGGCAGAAGACTAAATAGTCTTCAAGAAAGTTTGTTAATTTTGAGATTGATATTATCAGATCTTCTTCTGATTTATTTGAAGTTGATTTAGAATTTCTTACAAAATTTATAATTTGCCCCATTTAGAATTCTATTTTTTAATATCTTCAATAGCTAACCCTAATATACTTGCAATTGAAACAGAAGCTTCTTGTTCCGCTTTTTCTTTATAAGAATTATGCTCCACTTCTTCTATTCTTTTTACTGAAAGAATAGGTCTATTAGATTCATCTAATGAAATAATTTGAGCATTTATCACTTCTCCTATTCTATATCTTGTTATTAAATTTGATAGATTTGTCTTTCTAATTTCAGAATCTATTTCACCAAATATATTCACAATCAATCTATCTCTTTGTATTTCTATTATTTTACAAGGTACTTTTTCTCCGGTTTTTAATTTATCTTTGTATTTTTCAAAAGGATTAGGAGCCATTTGTTTTATACTTAAAAGAAATCTATTTGTTTTATCCTCTAAACCTAAATATACAATTTTTAAAGAATCTCCAATTTTGAATTTTTCTTCTAAATCTTGGTTATTAAGATTGAACCAAGAGATTTCATTTATGTGAACTAAAGATTCGAAATTTTGAAACTCAACAAATAATCCATATTTAGCAATTTTTGTTATTTTTACATCAACAATTGTGCCCTTTGGGTTTTCTTGATCGAATTTTTTACAAGGGTTCTCGAATAATTCTTTAACACTTAAATTTATTCTTTGTTTATCTGGGTCTATTGAGATTATCTTGACCTCGATATTTTCTCCAATTTTCAAAGATTTATGTTTTTCGTGTATATTTTTATCCCAGCCGAGTTCAGATATATGTAAAAGACCTTCTACTCCTTTTGCAAGTTCTAAAAATGCTCCATATTCAACAATTTCTATTATTTTTGCCTTTAATGTTTGTCCTTCTTTGTATTGACTGATTAATTCTATCCAAGGATTAGGAAGGAGATGTTTCATACTGACAGAAACTTTATTTGTTTCTTTTTCAATTTTCATAATTTTCACTTCAATTTCTTGCCCTGATTTCAAGAATTCATTAGGATTTATTTGTTCTCTTGAACTTCTGTCCCAACTGATATCAAGACCATGAAGCATGCCGTCTAAATCCACCCCTTCAAATTTAATAAAAGCAGCGGTGTCTGTAATATTATTTACAATTCCTTTTACCACATCTCCTACTTTATGATTTTCAAAAAATGTGTTAATTTTCTCTAAATTTTCATAATCTATAATTCTTTTTCTGGAGAGAACTATATTTCCTTCTTTTTTATCAAAATTAATAATGTGAAATTTTAAAGATTTCATCATTAATGAATTTAAAGAATCTCTTTCTCCTAATTCATTTACAGGAATACAGCCAATTACCCCGTTCAGATCAACTATTCCTATACTTTTTCCGCTTGAGAAAATAACACCAGATATTTCTTCATCATTTTTAAAAGCTTCTTCTATTGCAGTTTCAGAACTTATATATAAAGCTTTTGACCTACTTGCAGAAGGTCTTCCTTTTTTATCTAAATTAAACAAAAATACCTCCACTTCATCTCCTTCTTTAATATTCTCTCTTTCGCCGTTAATGAAAAATTCTGTTAAAGGTATTATTGCATCAGCTTTAAGACCTAGATCCACAAAGACTAAATCATCTCTCTCTTGTATTTTTTTAATCTTTCCTTTTACAATCTTTAATTGATTATTAAAATTAGGTATATTTTTATTTAAATTATTAAATACAGCTTCAAGCGTTCTTTTATTTTTATGTATTCTAACCTCTTCTTTCATATAAGTCTTTATATTTTTAATATCACTTAACATTACACACATTTAATTTGCAAGTTTTTTCTTAAATTAAAAAACAAAATATATTCAGTAATTTTTTCAAATAAAATCATAAATTATTTAAGAGGGAATAATTAATCTATATAGAAATGAATTTCAATAAGGTTTTTCTTGCTTTTAAGAAATTATAATTCATATTATTTAATTATAAAAATATATGTCAATTGCAAATTTAGACTTCTCAATTAAAAAAAATAACGATCTTTATAAAATATGGAAAGGTTATATGAAAAATAAACATTTACAAGAATATGTAAATGTAGAATTAGAAAAAATTAGAGCTCAAGTCGAAATACCAGGTTTTAGAAAAGGTAAAGCTGACATCTCAATTATTCGAGAGAAATATAATTCTAGAGCATTTTATGAATCAGTTAATGAAATTATTATGAATTTAATTAATAAAGAAATAATGCCAAAAGAAAAATATGATTTGATTTCGAGACCAGATATAAAATTCCAAATTGCATTGGACTCAAAAAAAGATTTGGATTTTCATATCTATTTCTTTTTGAAGCCAGATCTAACAAAGTTTGAACCTGCAAAAATTTCAATCTCACAGAATGTTGTGAAGTTATCTGATTCAGATTTTCAAAAAGAGATTGATATTTATTTAGCTAAAAATGTGAATTTTGAAGAAAATAGAGACTCTAATTATAAAGTAAAGAACGGAGATAAAGTAAAAATATTTTTTGATGGATTTTTAGAAAAAGAAAATAAACCTATAGACGGAGGCAAGGCAGAAGAATACGACCTAGTAATTGGTTCAAAGAGTTTTATAGATACATTCGAGGAGCAAATAATAGGACATAAAATTGGGGATGAATTTAAAGTAAATGTAAAATTTCCAGAGATATATCAACAAAATAAAGAACTAGAAAATCAACCGGCATTTTTTGATGTAAAAATATTAAAAATATTTGAATCTAAACCAGGAGAATTAAATGAATCTTTTGTAAAAAATAATGGCGCTGAAAGTGTTGAAAAATTCAAAGAAACTTTTAAAAGTAATATACTAAAGAGTTATGAAAGTTTTGAAAAAGCCAGATTAAAAGATGAGATAATACAATTGGCAATTAAAAAAACAGATATTGAAGTCTCTGAAGAGTTTTTAGAAAGAGAAATTGAAGTTAAATTAGAAAAGAAAAAGGAAAACCTACAAGAAGGAGAAGTATTTGATGAGAAGACTTTTAAAAAAGAACAGAAAGAAATTTCGAGAAAATCTTTAGAAATATATTATTTAATTCAAGGTATATCAAAGAAGAAAGGTTTTTTTGCTTCAGAAAATGAGGTAAAAGCTTATTTAATCAGATATGCTATTAATTCAGGAGTCGAAGATGTTCAGTCTTTTCTAAAAGAAATGGAAAAAACCCCAGAGGTTAAAAATAACGTAGAATCTGCTATAATAGAGGAAAAAGTTTATTTATATTTATTTGAAGAAATCACAAAGAAGAATAATGAAATCTCTAAAGAAAAATTTGATAAAATGATTCATGAATATTATGAAAATCAAAGGAAAAAGAAATGATTATCAATTAGTAATAGATTTGAAGAAATCACAAAGAAGAATAATGAAATCTCTAAAGAAAAATTTGATAAAATGATTAATGAATATTATGAAAATCAAAGGAAAAAGAAATGATTATCAATTAGTAATAGGCTTAGAAACTCACGCACAATTAAATACAGAAAAAAAATTATTCTCTCAATCTGTTAATAATTTTAATTCTTATCAAAATTCTAATGTTTCTTTGTTTGACGTTGCAACACCTGGTCAATTGCCTGTGTTAAATAGAGAGGTTGTTAATCTTGCAATTAGATTTGGGCTCGCAACTAATGCAAAGATCAACAATAGATCTACTTTTGACAGAAAGCATTATTTCTACCCTGATTTACCCTCTGGCTATCAAATAACTCAATATTTTAAACCTATTATTGAAAATGGTTTAATTGAATTGGACACAATTAATCACGAGGGGCAAAAAATAAAGAAAACAATCAAGATTGAAAGAGCGCATTTAGAGCAAGATGCAGGAAAATTAATGCATGATAAAATTCCGGGTTATTCTTGTATTGATTATAACAGGTCTGGTGTTCCCTTATTGGAAATTGTAACAGCGCCTGATTTTAGAACTATAGATGAAGTAATTGCCTATTTAGAAGCTTTGCAAGAGATATTACGTATTACAGATGTTTGCGTTGCAGATTTAGAAAAAGGAACTTTCAGATGTGATGTGAATATATCTTTAATGAATGAAGATATAAAAACATTCGGAACAAGATGTGAAATTAAGAATCTAAATTCATTCAGATCTATCAAAAAAGCAATAGAATTTGAAGTTAAAAGACAGTTTGAAATACTAGAAGTGAGTCAAGAAGTTCAACAAGAAACAAGATTATTTAATACAGAAACTGGAGAAACTGAAAGTTTGAGAACAAAAGAAAATGCCCTAGATTACAAATATTTTCCGGATCCAGATATTCCTGCTGTTTTTATAACTGAAGAAATGATTAATAAGGAAAAAGATAAAATGCCAGAATTACCTAGCGTAAAAAAAATAAGATACAGTTCAATTGGCTTAAGTGATAAAGAAATTAAATTCTTATGTAGCGATAAAGAGTGTTCATTATATTTTGATAATATTCTTAAATCTCATGATGTTAAAATTACTTCAACTTGGGTTTTAAATGAATTAATAAGTAGATTAAATAACAACAATATAAAATTTGAAAATTCACCAATTTCTTCAACAAGACTTTCAGCGTTATTGGATTTAATTAAAATGGAAAAAATAAACGCAAAAATCGCAAAAGATGTTTTAGATTATATGTTAACGGATTTAAGACACCCAGAAGAAATTATAAATGAAAAAGGCTTGATACAAGTTATCTCGGAAGATTTTATCCTAGAAGTCATTAAAAAAGTCATTTCTGAAAACCCAAAACAAGTTCAAGATTTTAAAAATGGAAATGAAAAAATATTTGCATTCTTAATAGGGCAGTGTATGAAGTTATCTCAAGGAAAGATAAACCCTCAAGCTTTAAATATAAAATTAAAAGAAGAATTGAATAAAATTAATGAATAAAAGATTTGATATATTTGATTTAATGAGAGCTTTAGCCTGTTTTGGTGTTCTAATAGGGCATTGGTTCTGCTTTTACTCTCATTATGTGAGGTCTTTTTTTCCATTTAAAGTACATATAATTGGAGTAGGATTATTCTTTTTTATAAGTGGTTATTTAATTCCTATATCTCTTAATAGACAGAAAGAAAATATTAATATTTTTTTCAAGCAAAGATTTTTCAGATTAATTCCTTCAATTTTAATAATTGGTATTTTATGTGGAGTTTTATTAAAATTATTTCCTCATAAGATTAAGCATTTCCTGTGGGCTGTAACCTTTAGTGGTGATCTTTTTGATATAAAAGATGTTTTAGGAATGCCAATGTGGACATTGCACGTTGAGTTTAAGTTCTATATTCTTTTAACAATAAGTTTTATTATTGCAAATAAAGAATTTAATATTAAATTCATAAAAATATTTTATTTTTCTTTATTGATATTAATTTTATTCTCAATTCTTTGGTCTTGTATTTTTAATACTTCTTTTGACTTTGCAGGCTTAACTTATAATTCAATTTCTGTGTTATTTGTATTTTTAGGAACTCTTTTTTATATGTTGCAAAACAATTTCTTAAATAAAAAAGTATTTTTAAGATTATTTATTATAACCATAATAACAGGCGTAATGCTTACAGCTTATAGTGAGGTTTTTTATAAAAATAAAACATTAATAAATTACCTTCATAGTTTTATTAATTCTATTAACTTTATGTTTGGTGTTTTAATTGGAATATATTTTACTCTTAAATTCATTAATTGCAAAGTTAACAGGTTTATTATTTTATTAGCTGATATAAGTTACCCTCTTTATTTATGTCATTTTAATTTGCTTCTAAAATATAAATATAGTGGTTTTTTTATAGCTATTATAATATCTTATGTAGTTCATATTATCATAGAAAAACCATTTATAAGATATTCAAAAGATAATATCTCTTTAATAAAAATTTACAAAAATTTATTCTCTTCTGTGAAAGTCTAATCAATGCATCTTAAAGTAAAAGCATTTCTTGATAATATATCAACTTTTTCTTCTCTTTCAAATAATACTATTCAGGCTTATAAAAATGATTTATCTCATATTCAAATTTATCTTAACGAAAAAAAGATAAATAATATAAATTCAAGTTCAATTAAAGATTATTTAGAATATCTAGCAAAATTAGATCTTAAAAAAAGTTCTTTAAATAGAAAATACAGCACAATTAAAAGGTTCATCAAATATCTTATTGATAAAAATGAAATAGAATCTAATATGCAATATTTCAAATTTCCAAAGATTAAAAATGAAAGAATTCTACCTAAAGTTATAAATAGAAATGAAATACAGATGCTTTTAAATAAAGATATTTCAAAAGATAGATTTAAGAATTTAAGAAAAAATTTAATAATCTCTATTCTTTATTCAAGTGGCTTAAGAGTCTCTGAATTATGCAATTTAAAAATAAAAGATGTGAAATATTTAACGGATAAAAAAAACGAAGAGAAAGTTAATTTTATTTCAATTATAGGAAAAGGTAAAAAGGAAAGAATTGTTCCTATTTTTCAAAATTGCATTCCTGTTTTAAAAGATTATCTGGAAGAATTATATATTAGATTTGATAAAATATATGAAAAAGATTTTTTGTTTCTATCTTCAAATAAGAAGGCACTCAACAGAAAAACAATTCTAAATATTATAAAAGAAATTGGCAATTTGGCGAATATTCATAAAACAATTTCACCTCATACTTTAAGGCACTCTTTTGCAACACATTTACTGGAGGACGGACTTGACATAAGAGAAATTCAACAATTATTGGGGCATAGCGATATTTCCACTACTTCAATATATACTAATGTTGATAGTAAAAAATTAATAAAAATTATTGAGGATTTTCACCCATTTTCAAAATAAATTAGAGCTAAATTAATTTTCTGGATTTACAAAATTCAAGCAGCTTCTCTTTCTTGATTTATTGAATAATATATCTGATTCGTGAAATCTGTTAAATATTTCATTCTTTCAGGTTGAAATTTATTTAGAAATTCATTTGCCTGTTCTGCAAAAGATTTAATATCTTTTTCGTTAAAATATTTCTTTATTTGATTATCTTTTTTTGTTTCTTTGCAAGATAATATAAATATTAATTTAGATATATTATTTGAATATCCTTTTAGATATTTCATATCTTCTTCTGATCTTGATTGGAAAATAGCTCCCAATGATAATATTGATAATATTGGATTTATATAGCTTTCTCTTAATTTAGAGTTAAGCATTTCTCTTGTTTTAAGAGTATCTTTTGAAACGGAGAATATCTCTTCACAAGATAGCATTTTCTTTATAGATTTAGCGATATCTATTTTCAAACCTGCTTCAATATCTTCATTATCTATAATAATTGACTCTGCTAATTTTGTTAGTATATTTATTTTTTCTTTTGTCTTCTTTTCTTTTTTATTTTTGTTAATATAAATAGTTAATTCTATTAAATATAATGCAGAAGATATACATATTGCCTCTGTTTTCTTCAGTTTATTAAATAAAAATGCTGAAAATGTGAACAGATACGGCATATAAAAAGAACTCAAAGCAACCCTATTGTTTATTAGGCTTTTAATCATTTCCTTGTTTTCTAGATCTTGATTATTTTGTATATAATCCGAAAGAAAATCAAAGGCTTTTTGATTAATTTTTTTAATAGTCTTGTGTTCTTTTAAATTTGTCATTCCCATATTATTTTTTTTCAACTCCTGTTTCTTTCGTACTTATACTATTTACTCGAGCTGCTGCACTCCTTGTTTCTAGTTTATTATCTTCTACATAAAGATGATCTTCTGTTTTATTATCTTTCTTATTTTTGGTTATTGCAGAAAATGTTTTCATCTCATGAGGATTAGTATCGTAATGATTAATTTGATATCCTTCATAATTTAATGTATTATTTATTAAATCTTGAATTGATACTGGTCTTGACTTACCATCAAGACCGGGAGTATTAATTTTAAGTTTAGACATTTTTGCACTGAAATCTTCATCTGGAAGCAGTTCTGTGGCATTAACGCCTGCAAATATAGTCTGAAAAAGTCTATCTTTGACTTTCTTCGGCAACTCCAATTCGTCTATAAGTCTACGTTTTTCTTCTAAATATTCTTGTTTGAACTTTTCTTTTTGTCTTTGAAATTCCATATCATTCTTTTTCTGGTCAGGATCTAGATTCCTAGCTTTTATTATTGCTCCTATTCCAACAAGAAGCATAGGTACTGAAAGACCTAATAATTGAGGAACTAATATGCCTGACGCACTTAAAGAAATTAGCACTATGCCAGCTAATACAGCTGCAAATCCTAGAATAAGAACAGCTTGATCTGTTGTGTTTCTTTTAGAGCTTTGAACGTCTCTTTTGAAAATAGAATCTTTATCTTCTTTATATTCTTCCATCATAACAACTCCAATTTTAAACCAAACTAAAATTAATTGCAAGCTAATTGATAAAAACTTAATATTGACTTTAAATTTTTTTGTTTCAGTATATAAATTAATACAAATAAGTGGATCTGTAGCTCAGTTGGTTAGAGCACCTCTCTGATAAGGAGGTGGTCAGTGGTTCGAGTCCACTCAGGTCCACCATTTGTTAAATGAATAAAGAATATTAATTATGAGGCTAGAAAAAGAAGACAACACCAGATTAATTTTACTTATTGCATTTTCTTTAGTTTTTTTAACTGCTTGGAATGCATTTTTCCCTCCTATATCTCAAAAAGAAGCATTAAAAGAAGGGACTAAAATTGCTAAATCAGAAAAAGAAATTTTTTTTAGAGAAAAAAATATTAATATAGAACAAAAAGAAGATGTAGAGAGTCATATTCTAGAAAATAAGAATTTTTCTTTTAAAGCTTCTATATCAAGCAATAAGCTTATCATTAAAGACATACTTTATAAAGAGCCAAAACAAAATAAATTATTTCTTGAAAATGATAAAATAGTTTTTGGATTTAACAATAATAATGATATACAAAATGAAGATTTTAATTGGTCTAAATCTATATCTGAAAATTCAAATTTAATTGTATTTACAGGGAAAAACAATAATGCAACTATTATATTTAATATTCAGAAGAATGATGAAGATGATAGAATTTTCATAAAAACAAAATTAGAGAATAAAAAAAATATAAAAGATAAAATTGTTTTTTATTCTTATTTTGAAAATTCAATGAAAGATTTTTCCGAATTTGTAATTTACGATCAAGATTCAATTAAAAAATTATCAAAAAAAGATTCTCAAAAGAAAAATGAAATAAAAAAAGCAGATTGGTTTGGTTTAGGATCTAAATATTTCTCTATTCTTTTAAAGTCAGAATTTGAATTTATTGACAATGAAATTTGCGAAATAGGTGATAAAAATTGTAATTTAATAACAAAAAAAGAAACAAATAGATTTGGTTTATTTTATAAAGGAAATTTCTCTTTAGATCAAAGCTCTATATCTTTATTTATATTGCCAAATTCAACATCTACATTAAAAGATTATTCTATAAAATATGATTTAAAGAAATTAGAAAATTTAGTTGATCTAGGTTTTTTCTTTTTTATATCTAAACCAATTTTAATTTTAATGAATATATTTTATAATATTTTTCAAAATTATGCAATAGCAATTATTTTAATAACGATAATTTTTAAGATCATAACAATACCTTTAATTAATAAATCTTATAGTTCTATGAATAAAATTAAAGCTATAACTCCCGAATTAGAAATTTTAAAAGAGAGATTAAAAGAAGATAAAACTGCAATACAAGTTGCGACAGTTGAGTTGTATAAAAAACACGGCGTAAATCCTTTAGCTAGTATAATTCCTATGTTGATTCAAATACCTATTTTCTTTGCTTTGTATAAAGTATTTTCAGGTTGTTTTGAGTTATATGGAGCAAATGGGTTTCTTTGGGTGAAAGATTTATCCGAACCTGAAAATCTTTCTTTCTTGAATTTATTTGGCCTGATTAATTTTTCAGTTCCTTCTTTCTTGAATTTATTTGGCCTGATTAATTTTTCAGTTCCTTCTTTCTTGAGAATAGGGCCTATGTCTATTTTAATGGGCTTGACAATGTGGCTTCAACAAAAAACAAGCCCTTCGAATAAAAAAAAGGGAGAGAGAAAAACAGAAATGGAAGAAGCTCAAGATATGGCAATGAAAATTATGCCTTTATTTTTAACTTTTGTATCGTCCTCTTTTCCTTCTGGTCTTTTATTGTATTGGATTTTCAGTAATTCGATTACATCTTTACATCAAATCTGGTACAATAAATTTAGATCTTAAAATAAAAACTGTTATTTATGTTAGATTCTATTTTGACCTTTTTCATAGATACATTAAGACAAATTAGGGTTTTTTTATATAATGATAGATCTCTTGTTACAATTTTAATTTTTATTTTGATCTCTATATTTTATTCATATTATAAATATGATATTAACTCCGAATATATAACAAATGTAGAGGTTATTGAAGTTTATAAAAATGGAGAAATAGCTGTAAATATAAAAAAGAAGAAGAAAAACATAGAGAAGAGATTTAAACTTAATGATATTATATTACCTAGTATATTTACAAAATGTGGATATAAATTTAGAAAAATATATCAAAGAGAACTGAAAAATTTACTTTTAGAATATGGAAATAAGATTGATTTAACAGTTGTGAATACTGATTTTTATAGGAATCAATATATCGAAATATACGGAAACAACAAAAATCTAAATCAAACAATAAAGTCAAAAGGTATTACAATACTTCAAAATTTAGACCAAAAAGATCTTTGTAAATATATAATAGATAATAATCTAGATCAATCTACATAATTTGGATCTCCAATATATTTATTAAATTAACTTTCCAATTCTGATATTCGATCTTCTCTTCTATTGTGATTTTTGTGTCAAGAAAGCATTTTATTTGTAAATTATCATAGATTTTCCCTATATAATTTGGGAGATTTAATCTCAAATCTTCGGCAATTTCTAGTACTTTTTTATTATTTTTTTCGTCTGAAATAATAGATACACAAAAATCAATTTTAAAACTGTTGCCAGATGAAATATTTTTATTTGTGATATTTATTGTTTCTATTTTCAGATAAGGGAAATTAACGTTATTTGGAACAGAAAGATAAACTCCTGTGTTATTATTTTTTATAGATTCGATGTTTTTTAATATATTAAATATTAGTTTTTGAGAATTTAGAATAAGATTGTTTGTTGTCATAATTATATTATCTCTCTACAAGAAGCTTCCATATATTTTTTAGCTATATCATGAGTAATGTGTTCTATCTTTAGAATTTTATTATTATAAATAGCTCTTTTTGCTTGAAATAAGATCAGGTCAAATCTTGTTGTTAATTTATAATTTACTTTGATATCCTTTCTTGCATATATTATTAAATCTTGATAAGACAGCATTTCAACTGAAGTCCAAGTATTTTTTATGTTGATGAAATTTGAAATTATATTGCCAAATTCATCTTGAGATTCTTCTAACTTCTGAAAAATTACTTTATTTTTGAAATTTTTTAAATCTATTCCGGAGCTCATATTAAAATTTTAAGTTTTTAGAACTTCTGTAAATTGCATTTATAGCATTTGAAGTATTTTCATTAAAGTCTTCTCTATTATTGTAAATAAGACCAATATGTTGTATAGCTTTAATTTTTAGATCGTAATTCTGAATTGGTTCTATTTTTAATCTAATAACATTTAGACCGTTTTCTAATCTAAATAAAGTGTAAGATTCTTTTTTTGTAAAGAGTAAATTTGCAATATCCAAATCTGTATTATTTATTTTATAATTTAATATTTGAAATATATTTTGTGTTTTAAATTTATAGTTTCTTGAATTTGTTTGGATTGCTTCTTTATTTATTTCCAATCTAATTGTTTTTCCTAAAATTGAAGTTGAAATCAGATCTTCTGCATATCTATCTACGGACTTTATTATTGATTCCAGAATTAAATCTTCTTCATTGTTTTCTATTTTCAGAAAACTCTTTATTTCATCTCTAAAAAGAGTAAAATCATCGTATATTTCTATAAATTTCATATATTTATACAAAATTATTATAATATAAAAATTATTTAGGGAAGCAAAAGTTGAAATATATATTTTTTCTTGTAAAATCAAATGTTTATGCTTGCTAAAAATATAGTAATTTCGAATTACGAAGAAGCAAAAGAAAATGGAATTGAAATAGGCTCTTTTCTTGAATGGTTTTTAAGTTTTCTAACTAAAGAACGGAAATTTTTCCCTATTAACGAGTCTTATATTCAAGAAAGTGAAGAGGGAAAAGCAGTTTTTCAGAAACATAAGTTAATTTTGGATAATTCTGGTTTAAAAAATTTTGAACTCGAAGAAGAAAAGAAAAAGAAATATATAAATGATTATAAAATATTCGCAAAGGAAATAGAAGCTCTATTTAAAAAATATAATCTAAAGAACATCGATTCACTCTTAAAAATTAAGAAAGCAGCTGATGAAATTAAAGAGAAAAGTAACATAAGAAGCTTTCTTTTTCGAGACTTTTCTGATGTTGAATTTAAAGAGGCAGAAGGTTATGCAGATTATTACAGAAGGTCATTTCCGTATGAAAACATATCCGGTGTTACAAGTGAGAATGATTATTATTTTCAACTTTGTAAATATGGGGCAGAATTTAATAACCCAATTTTTGCTATCAAACCAAATTGGGAAAGTGGTTACAATGTAAGAACGAATCCAGTAGGTTTTAGTATAAATCAAAATCAAAAAGGGCAACAATTTTGGAGTACTCATTTGGGTGTGATAAGATTTCAAACTCCAGGTTATGATGCCGGTGTAAATGAGAGTGCATCTACTGGAATAATGAGAATAGCAATGAAAGCTCAAATTTTAAATGCGAAGAAAAACTATAAAGGGAATTTTCTGCAAGCTTTTACTCTTGGCGTGTCAACGCCTCGTGGAGGGCATGCAATAAGTGTTGTACCTGAATTCACAAAACAGGGTAAGATAACAAAATTATTTTGGAATAATTCGAATCAACTTTCTGGAATATATGAATTTGATGAATATTTATTAGCTCCACTTTTAGGCCTCGCAAGAGATAATATCTTAAATGAAGATATGAAGAGTCTAGTTTTTCAATATATAAATGCTAGAAATGATAAAAATGGAAACAGAATGAGAAAGATTTATAACACCTTATCTGAGAAATATATAACAAACTTACATATTAAACCACAAGTAAATACAGGAGAATGTTTAACTGCTGCAAAATTAATATCTGATGGTTTTGTTAAATATTTATCTAAAAATTCTTACCCGAAAAGGATAAGAAAATTAAAATACAAAGAAACAGGAGAAACTTTTCATACTTTAAATAAAAAGAGCTCTGATCTTTTTAAAAAAGAGCTTTGGCAATATTATAAAGAGAGCAAAAATAAAGGAGAGATTACAGATCTAGAAATGGAAGATTTTACAAATATAAAAAAAATAACATTCAGAAATGTAAATAAGGCAAATAACGAATTTACAAAGAATTTATTCAAGAATAGATCTTTAAAGGCCCCAAATCTTGATTATCTAAATAATAACGATACAGAATATAATACAAATAGGTCTTCTGAAGTGCAAAATATACAAAAAGATATTTTAATGTAAATAAAATTCTATAGTTTCAGAAAAATCAATAGAAAACTCTTTAGACTTAAAATTAATTAATTCTATTAGATTCAATTTTAAATCTTTGTATTTTCCAGTATTTTCATCATAAACGATGCAAGATTTTATACCAGCATTATATGCTCCGAGGATATCTGTATTAAAAGAATCGCCAATCATAAGTATTTCATCTTTTTTATAATTATATTTTTGAAATATATTTTCATAAATCTTTTTATATGGTTTTCCTGTATATATAATCTTTGCTCCCATTTTTTCTAACTTCTCTGCAACAAAACCAGCACAAATTCTTTTATTTTTGCTAGGAACTATTATATCTGGGTTTATACAATAAATTTTTTTATTTAATTTAGATATTCTTTGTAGTATATCTAAAGAATTATCTAAATTTAAGTCATACCCATCAGTTGGGTCTCCTGTTATAATTATAAAATCTACCTCTTCTAGTATATTAGTTTTAATATATTGTGGTAATTCTAGTAATATATTTTCATCTTTAGAAGGCCCAAAAATATAATATTGTTTCTGTTCTTTTGTTTTAGAAAGTTCCTGAAAGAAGAATTCTCCAGATGAAAATATATCAAATTCTTCCTCAATGAATAATTTATCTAATTTTTTTAAATTTTCTAATACTATAGAGGATCTTCGTGGTGCATTTGATAAAAAAACTATCTTCTTCCTAGTTAAAATTAAATATCTTATTAAATCAATAATCTCTTTTTTTATAATTCCATCTATATGAACCACCCCCCATACATCAAATATAAATAGGTTTATATGTTTTATATTATCTTTTGTGAGTTCTTTTAACATATGAGAGTTTTAAAATTGATTTAAAAATATAGTCAAGTTAATTTCTTATCTTTTAAATTATAATTAAATAAGTTCTTGTAAATAAAAAAATAAAAATTATCGATTAAATATGGCCGTTAAAAGAAGAGAGAATATATTTGTTTTTGATATCGAAACAATTCCAGATCATGAAGCTGCTATAAATTTAACTGGAATTTCAGAATCAAAATCAATTCAAGAAAAAAGAAAAGCTTTAACAGATTATCATTTGGAAATAACAGATGGCAAAAATGATTTTTTAAGACAACTTTTTCATAAAGTAGTCTGCATTAGTTTTTTAGAGGCTCAAATAGATTATGATTTTAACGGAGAAGAAACGTATAAGATTGTGAAATTTGACACAGCTAGCACTAAAAACTCAAGTGAAGAAGAGGTTATTAAGTGGTTTTGGAATAACACAAAGAAAACATCTCCTAGATTTATAAGTTTTAACGGAAAAATGTTTGATATGCCAGTTTTAAAATATAGAGCTTTAAAATATGGTATTAGTTGCGACTGGTTTTTTCAAGAAGGAGATAAATGGGAGAATTATAACCAAAAATACGGAACAATGCATACAGATCTTATAGATTGTTTTTCAGATTATGGAATTTCCGCTAAAATAAAAATGAAAGAAATCTGCGCTTTATTGAATATTCCTTGTAAATTGGATGTAGATGGAGGCGGTGTAACTGAAATGTATGATGCAGGACAAATAGACGAGATTAGAGATTATTGCGAAACTGATGTCCTAGCAACTTATATATTGTATTTGAAATTCTGTCATTTATCTGGTAGAATTTCTAGGAATTCATTAAGAAATGAAGAAGATAATTTGTTAGAATTTCTAAAGAATAACAAGAAAGAGAAAATTCAGGAATTTTTACTTAAATGGAAAAGATAGGAAATCAAGAAATAAAAAATACTTTTGAATTAGAGATAAAAGAATTTTTACTGAAACATAAAATAAATAGAAAACAAAAATTAATAGTAGCTGTATCCGGAGGTTGCGACAGTCTATCATTACTTTTTGGTTTGAGAAATATTGGTTTTGATGTGCTAGCTTTACATATTAATCATAATTTGAGAGAAGAATCGAAAGAAGAAGAAATTTATTTAAGAGAGTTATTTGCAGAAGAAAATATTGATGCAATATTTTGTAAATGGCACGGAAAGATTCAGAAAAATTTAGAGCAAGAAGCAAGAATTGCGAGATATAATTTTTTTAATGAGGTTGCGAATGATACTGGAATAAGAAAGGTTTGTCTAGGGCATCATTCAGATGATCAAATAGAAACATTTTTTTTGAATTTATCACGAGGAAGCTCTTTAGACGGACTTTCTGCTATGCAAGGACTTTCAAGCAAAGATGATTTATTAATTTTAAGACCCTTATTAAACTTGAAGAAAATAGATTGTAAAAATTATTTAAATGCTCTAAAAATTACATGGATTGAAGATAAAACAAATCAAGATATTAAATTTAAGAGAAATAAAATTAGAAAATTACTTTTTGAATTAGAGTATGAAGATTTAATAAAAAATAGAATTTTAGATACAATAAACACTCTGCAAGATGTTAGAATTATTCTCAACAAAACTTTAAATAAGAAATATAAAAGTGTTGTTAATGAAGAAGAAAATTCTGCTATATTGAGTTTAATAAAATTTAATAGGTTCTTAAAATATGAGAAAATCTACATTCTAAACAGAGTATTATTAAAATTAAGTAATTTAGATAAGAAAATTCGTAAATCACAACTTGAAAACTTACTTCTCGTTTTAGATAAAGAAAATTTTAAAAGAAGTATTGTAAATATTGAAATTATAAAACAGAACAATTATTTATTTTTTAGAAAACTTGATTGATGCAATTAATAAATAAATTAATAATATCCGATTTTAATTCTTCAAGATTGTAAATACTGCCAGTGCCAAGAATTACAACTTTTGAATTATAGGGAATTATACTTATTATTTCACTGTAATTTATTTCGGATGTAGAATTTGACGCATTCCTTTTTAGAATTCTTTTATTTGTATTAATTTTTTGTTTTGTAATCTCTTCAAGCTCTATTTCAAATACCATTATATAGCCGATGCCTTTTGAAACTTCTTCTGCTAATATTATTGCTGGCAGAGCAGCAACAGCACCTATACCGGTAGAAATTAGACTTTGACCAGTTAAATAACCTACACTGGCACCAAAAATACTTCCTGCCCCAATTTTTGTCAGAGAATCAACACCCTTTTTATCTTCTAATATGTTGTGGTTTTTCAGATCTAGAATATTTTTTTGATTATTCTGTCTAGGGTTATTATTAGCATCTATATAGAAACTCTCGAAACTAGATTCTAATGCAATATAATTTCTTAATAATTTTATGCTATTCAAATTTGCAGAGCTGGAATTACTAATATTTATATTTAATATATAGTCTGCTTCATTTATATTTTTAACAACTTTTAGGTTTTCTATTTTTGCAATTTGACTTTCAAGTTCGTTTTGAAGATTAATATTATAGCCAAATTCAAAAGGTATTTTTGAAATATATATTTTATTTTTATCGGAATTCTTCAGAATTTTAATCTTATCTGATATTTTAAATGAATATTCTTTTTTATATAGAAAATTTCCAAAAGAAGAACAAGAAGTCATTACAATAAAAAATAAACTTATTTTAAATATTTTAAGTATTTGCATTATTTTCTAAATTAGAGTTTCTTAAAATCTTATCAATTGTATTTATATTCTCGTGAAATAAATCTATTTTATCTTTTGTAACTTTTTTAACGGTATTTTTAATTTTATTGAAATTTCTAGGGTTTATATGACGCCCTCTCTCAACTAATTCGTAATGTAAATGAGGTCCTGTAGCCAAACCTGTACTACCAACGTATCCTATTATATCTCTTTGTTTTACTTTATGTCCGACTTTTGTTCTAGAATTGAATTTTGATAAATGCCCATAATTTGTTGTATATTCGCTGTTGTGTCTTATTGAGATAAATTTTCCAAATGCTCCTTTCCAGCCTACAAAAATAACTGTCCCGTCACCTGCACATTGTATTGGAGTGCCTGTAACAGCGGCAAAATCAGTACCTTTATGAGCTCTACTATAGCCCAAAACAGGATGTTTTCTTTTGAAAGAGAAACCAGAAGATATTCTAGCTCCATCTATAGGAGTCATAAGTAAAGATTTAACAACAGAGTTTCCTTTTCTGTCGTAAAATTGGTCTTCAAATAAGAATATTTCATTATTGATTTTAGAAAGTATAAGATTGCTATATATTAATTTTTGAAAAATAACATCTCCGTCTTCGTCAATCTTTGAGTCAAGAACAATAATAAGATTGTCATTTTTTCTAATATCTCTTTGAAAGTCAACAGAGAAAGCATACTGGTTAAGGACCTTATATATTACTGTAGGATTTATATTTACAAGGCTTGCATCTGTAAAAAGATTAGTAGTTATATTTATTCTTTCAACTTGAATTTTATGATGATATTGAGGATTAATAAGTTGAGTTTTATATTTCTCTTCTTTTTTATCAAAATGAACTTTTATTTTTATACCAGATTCTGATTTAAAATATAAATTTTTAATGAATTTTTTTTCTATTTTTTTATATATATCCAAGTCCAAATCTATCTTAATAGAGTCATCTTTCTCATATATAAAACTAGATTCATACTCTATTTTAAATAGTTGGCCTGCTTTTAATTTCCTAAGATCATAATTTATATTTATATCGTTAAAAATCTGCCTGATGTCAGAAGAAGAGAAACCAATTTCTTCAAATTGCTTAATAATTGGCTTGTTAAAAACAAGAGTAAAATCCAAGAAGCCTATATTTTTTATATTATTTTCTTTTTTTTTAAAAGGAATTCCACTCTCGTATATCGAATTATTTAAAGAAATTTTAGATAAATCTTGATTCGAAAAAAAATATAAAAAAAAAGAGATTATTATTAAAGTGAAGCCAGATATATAGAATTTATATCTAGAAAGGTCACGCACTTCTAAACAAAAGAGATTAAGGCTATATCTGCTTTATCGCCAGATCTAAAGCCTAATTTACAAATTCTAGAATAACCTCCTTTTCTATCTTTATATTTAATTGATAGATCTAGAATTTTATCAATCAGTTCTTTTTTATCAAGTATTGAAAATAATTTTCTTATTGTGTTAATTTTATCCATTTCATAAGATTTAGCAATTGTAATTAATTGGTCCATTTTAGGTTGAATGAATTTTGCTTTTTGTAATGTAGTTTCTATTGATTCATATTTTACAATAGAACGTAGTAGATTTTTTAACATAGAAAGTCTATGAGAGGAAGTTCTTGAAAGTTTATATCCAGCAATTTTATGACGCATAAATTAATCAATTAGTTCTTTCTTATTTTTAATTACGATCGCTTTATCTGAATCTTTAAGAGATAAACCTAGAATTTGCAAAGCTTCTTTTATTTCTTGAATTGATTTTCTTCCCAAATTTGGTGTTTTATAAAGATCTAATTCTGATTTTAAAATTAAATCTCCTACTGTTTTTATATTTTCATTTTTTAAACAGCCTTCTGATCTTACAGAGAGTTCCAATTCATCTATTGGTATTGATAATTTATTTACTTTCTTAACTTTTTTATCAATGTCAAAGTTCTCAGTATTTGAGACTTTTAGAAAGTTTGTTTCAGATGTATCAATTACTTTTTCTATTTTAGATATTTTTTTAAACATATCAATCATTATACCCATAGCAATATCTAAAGCATCTTCTGGAGATATGGAACCGTTTGTTTTTACTTTAATTACAAGATTATCGTAATCTATTTTATCTCTAACTCTTACATCCTCAACAGAAATACTGACATTTAAAACTGGACTGAAATGCATATCCAATAGTAATAGATCTGGATCTGTGTTAACGTGAGATTCTTGATCTATAAAGACATCTCCTATTCCAGATTTAAGAAATAACTCAATGTTTACTTCTCTGTTGGATGTTATTTCAAATAAAGTATAATCTGGATTTAATACTACAGTTGAATCTTTAAATTTTATATCCTTTGCTTTTACTATTTTAGGTCCTGTTATTTTGATTGAAGCTGTAGATGTCTCTGAATCAGATTTTAAAATAACAGATCTTAAGTTGTGACATATTTGATAAACGTCCTCTGAAACCCCCTCTATCGAAGAATATTGATGTTTTACTCCCTCTATTTTTAGAGAAGAAAATACAGTTCCTCTTATTGAAGAAAGTAAGATTCTTCTTAATGAATTGCCTAATGTTAAAGCAAAACCTTTTTGCAAAGGATAAATTGAGAAAGATTTAAGATTATCTTCCAATAATACAGACTTCAAATTTTCTGGTAATATTATAGAATTGCTATAAGTTTCGTGCATATTTTATTAATTTCTTCTACGTTTAGGCGGTCTACATCCGTTATGTGGAACAAATGTAGCTTCTGTAATAGATAAAACCTGAATTCCTAAAGAAAGAAAAGTTCTTAGAGCAGACTCTCTTATTGAATTTATTCCTCTAAATATAACATCAATCGTTTTAGGTGTTACGGGCAAGCTTTTTATTATTGTTTCAGAGATTGATTGAACTGCAAAAGGTGTAGATTTTTGAGCTCCTTTAAAAGATCTACCACAAGAAATAGCTTTAATTGTGTTTCCTAATAGATCTGTAATTGTAACTATAACATTATTATGGGTTGAAGTAATGTATATTAAACAATGAGATAAATTTTTACTGTTTAGTTTTTTCTTAGAAGAATTGAAAGATTTATTTATTTTAACATTTTTTTCTACCATATTTTATCTTTTTCTTTTCTTTGCAGTTTTTGCGTTAGTTTTGGTTCTTTGTCCTCTAACAGGAAGACCTCTTTTATGTCTTAAACCTTCGTAATTACCTTTAGCTTTTTTTATATCTATATTACTTTTTTCTTCAGCTTTTAAAGGACCTTCAACTTTAATATTTGAATCTATGTATACGTTTAAGTCTGTTGCTTCTTTTTCGTTTAACATAGAAACATATTTATTTGAATCAATTTTACAAGCTTTTAAAACAGAAAAAACATTATTTTTACCTATACCATAAATAGATTGTAAGGCGACAAATATCTTTTTCTTTTCTTTTAAGGAGACTCCGCAAATTCTAATATCAACTGACATAATTAATTATAATATTTTTAGTGTTGCAAAATAAGACAATATTTTTAGTGCAATAATTTAGATTTATTGAAGAGAAGGATAATTCTTTTATATTGTCTAATCTTTTGTCATATAATATTTTTATTTTTTCTTTAGAGGGATTTGAAGAAAGAACATCTAGGCAAGAATTTTTTATAAGATCTGGGTTTTTTATTGAAATTTTATCAATATTTTGTAATATATGGTATAAAGAAATATGTTTTATATTTTCTTTGTTTTGAGAAGAGAAGCCAAATTTAGGATATCTTCTGTTTGTTTGAGTTTGACCGCCTTCGAAACCTTTAATTCCAGCACCAGATCTTGATTTTTGACCTTTATGACCTCTACCAGAAGTACCACCTTTACCAGAAGAAGAACCTCTACCTTTTATTTTAGGTTTTTGAGAATTGGAAATAAAATTACTTAAAATTACTTTAAAATTCATAGCTTATTAATTTACATTTTAAATTTATTTATAGTCAAGTTTTTTTTCAAGAATTAAAAGCTTTTACAAAATTTACAGAAAATAAATTTGAAAATGCTTTAATTCCAGCCTTAAGCACATTATCTGCGTTTCTTGAGCCTATTATTTTAGCTTTTGCATCTTGAATACCTATTAACTCAAGTAAAGTTCTTAGAGATGAGCCACATTTTAAACCGCTACCTATTTTAGAAGGCATCATATTAATTGATGTTGCACCGAATTTTGAAAAAATAGGATGAGATATAGTTTTATTTTCGGTGAGTGGAACTTTTATCAAATTAGATTTCGCTTTATGTATAGCTTTTTTTCTAGCAATATTAAGTTCTGCACCAGCACCTAAACCCTTTCCAAAGACACCATTTCTGTTTCCTATAATCACTAAACATGTAAAAGAAGATCTTCTACCAGCTTTTGTTGTTTTGCTTACTCTTTTTATTTTTATAACTCTTTCTTCGAAGTTATCGTTTTTGACTTCTTTTGGGGAGATTTTTCTTGTTTTGTTTAATTTATTTTGCATAAAATTTAGAATTTAGATTTTCAGAAAACATTTTTATTAAACCACAATAACGATAATTCGCTACATTCAGAACGAAAGATTCTGGTGTTAATTTATTTTTTTTAAAATAAGAAAACACTTTTTCTGAAAGAGATTCAATTGAAGTGTTTTTTTTCCGAACTCTAAAAGATACAACTGTTGAATTCTTTTCAAAAAGAGGCACTATTTGTATGTACAAATATACAGAAGTTTTTAATACTAATAATTCGAAGCGATTTTGGATAGAGCCAAATTTTGATCTACGTTTTTTTATGTAAACTTTTCTTTTATCTACGTTTTTCATATTTTATTTTCTTTTACCTGGTTTCAAAGATATGGTTGAAGTTGATAAATGAATACCTTTGCCTTTATAGGCATCTTTTTTTCTTAATGTCGTTAGAAATTTTGCAAAAGAAGAGATTTTTTGTCTTGAGAAACCTTTTAATTCGAAATTCAAATCGTCCAAGACTTTGACCTCTATATCTTTAGGGATTTTTAAGAAAATATCGTGACTAAAGCCTAGAAAAAAACATAGAATGTCTTTGCTTAACCAAACTCTAAAACCAACTCCAGATAATTTTAAAGACAAAGAGAAAGGGTTTATAAGATCGTGAATTGTGTTTGTTATTATTTTAAAATAAGTTCCAGCTATTTTCAAGTCAATTTCATTATTTATATTTAAAAGAATAGCCTCTTTTGTTAAAGTTAGAGATATTTGAACTGGTATTTTCAAAGATGTTACACTTGAATCTTTCTTGAATTCTAGTAAAGAATTAGAAAATGAAGTTATGATAGAATTTGGAACGTTTATTGGAATATTAATAAATTTACTCATATAGAAACTTTACATATTAATTCACCACTTGTATTAAGATTGATCGCTTCATCAAGAGATAAAACACCTTTTGAGGTTGAAATAATATAACAATATAAAGGATATTTCAATTTTAAGATCCTTAACTCTGAAATAGAGCTATAAACTTTGCAACTAGGTTTTGATATAAGTTCAATTTTGGATATTGAATTTGGAATGTTTAATATTTCAATTTTTTTATTTATCTTTATAAAAAAAGAATTCTCTATTTGAACCTTTTCAACGGAAGAGAATAGTTTTTTTTCGGCTATTTTTTTTAAAATATTAAAAGCAAAATTATAATAAGGAACAAAAACAATATCTTGTCTTGAGTTTACTATAGATGAAAAAACATTCGCTAAAACTGAAGATGTGGACATATATTATCTTTTATTACAAACCACTCCTGGTATATTACCTATTAAACATTGTTCCCTTAAGGCAAATCTACATAAAGAGAGAGATTTTTTGTGTAAAACGCCCTTACTTCTTCCAGTCAAAAAACATCTTCCAACTAATCTTGTTTTTGAAAATCTTCTATATTTTATTAGATTTTTAGAAAAAGAAATGTATTCTTCGAATGAAGTAGCTTTTTTTATTTTATCTCTTAACAGTGATATTTTTGAAGAAAAATTTTCATTTTTTATTTTATTTCTTTCATCTCTAACAATTAAACTTTTTTTCGCCATAATTAATTAACTTCAGAATTTTTATTCTGAGAGTTTTTTTTAAAAATCTTTTTCAAGTCATCAATATTCATATTCTCTAATTTTGCAATATCGATATCATCTTCCTTTGCACGAATAGGTATACCTAAAAGTCTTAATAAATTAAATGTATCTTCTATGCTTTTTGATTTAAAAGAAAAGGATATATCTAGCCCTGTCGGTTTTAAAATGTCTGCAAAAGATATTTCCGGAAAAACTGATATATCTTTTATTCCAAAAGATAAACTGTTTGGAGAGCTAATGGAAGATTTGGAAAAACCAGAAAAGTCTTTTATAGCTGGAATAACTAAATATTTGAATTTTTCTAAAAAATAATACATAGCATAACTTCTTAATGTAACGAAAGCTCCAACTGTTTGTCCTTCTCTTAATTTAAAAGCTGCGATAGATTTTTTTGACTTACAACTAACTGGTTTTCTACCTGTAATCAGAGATAAATTTTTTAAAGAAGATTCTAATAGTTTTTTATCTGAACCATCTTGACCTAATCTCATACTAACTGTTATTTTGTCCAAAACAGGAACTTCGTGAATATTTTTTAAGTCAAAAACTTTAATGAATTTTGGAATAATATCTTGTTTATATCTTGTAAAAAGAAGTGAATTTAACATATTTATTTAATTTTTGAGGTTTTTTGATTGACTACTTTTTTAACTTTCTTTTCAGATTTTTTATCAATATCATTTTGAGTTTTTTGAAGTTTAATGTTTGAGATATTGATTGGTTTTTCTATAAAATTAAAATTCTTACCTTCTTGATTCTTTACAGTTTTCTTAACTAAATTTAAACCTTGAACTAAAACTGAATTTGATTTTTTGAATACAGATATTATTTTTCCGCTCTTACCTTTATCATCACCAGTTATAACTGTTACTAAATCATCTTTTTTAACTTTGAGCTTTAAAGGCATAAAATTTAAAAAATTAAAGAGTTAAAAAGATTAAAGTCAAGAACAATTTTAAAAATATTAATTTTCTTATTTCTTTATTATAAATTTAGCATTATTCTAGATTCAGATTCTAACTCTTCTAGATATTCTTCTGTATGTGAATTACAGACAATAATTATATCTGGAGTTGTATTTGAAGCTCTAATCAAAATAGAGCCTTTTTCTGTGATTATTTTAACGCCGTCTATTTCTATAAATTGAATTTTATTTTTTAATAATTTGTTTTTTAATTTTGTTATAGTTTCAAATTTAGATTCATCTGTTGATTTGATTTTTATTTCTAATCCTCCGTATGTTTTTGGAGCGTTTTTTCTCAAATCAGATAATTTATTATTGCCATCAGATAAAATTTCTAACATTCTTAATGAAGCGTAAATTCCATCATCGAAACCTAAATATTTATCTAAAAAGAATATATGCCCTGATAATTCTGCACCAAAATCTGCGAATACTTCTTTCATTTTTGCTTTTATATAAGGGTGTCCGGTTTTTGTAATAAAAATTTGAGCTCCAAGTGTTTCTAAACTTTTTATTAGATAATAAGAGCATTTTATATCTAAAACAATTTTAGTTTTTTTATTTTTATTTTTATTTATAACATCTGAAGCGAATATATATATCATTTCTTCATTAGAAAGAGCGTTCCCTTTTTCATCTACAAATGCAACTCTATCTCCGTCACCGTCAAACATACAACCTAGATCTGCTTTCTCTTTTTTTACATTTTCTATTAAAGTTTGTAAATTTTTTTTATCAGAAGGGTCTGCGTGATGATTTGGAAAATTGCCATCTATATTTGAAAAGGTTGCAAGTGAATTATTCAAAAAATAAGAACAAATAGAAGTAATAATTTCACCTGTTGCTCCGTTTGCCGAATCAAAAATTACTTTCTTTTTCTTATCTATTTTTAAGTTTTGAAATATATAATTTATATATTCATTTTTTATATTTATATTTTTCGTTGTCCCAATTTTATTTTGTTTTAAGAAAGATTTATTTTCTATCATTGCATATAAAGAAAAAATATCTTTATCAAAAAAAGGCTTGCAATCTTTAACAATTTTCATGCCGTTGTATTCTTTTGGGTTGTGCGATCCTGTTATCATAATACCGTAAGTGGAATAGAAATTTGTAGCATAATAAAGAGTTGGAGTTGGCATAAGGCCTATATTTATAACATTCACCCCTGAATCATTTAAACCAGAAATTAGATATTTTGAAGTCTCAATAGATGACAATCTACCGTCGTAAGCAATTATTATTTCAATTTTCTCGTCTTTCTCTTTTTCAATTTTCAACTTTGTTCCAAAAGATAACCCAATTGAATAAACAATTTCATTTGTAAGATCTTTCCCGTGTATTCCTCTAATATCGTATTTTCTAAAAATATTTTTCATATTCATTTTTTAAAGTTGTTTAATCTTTTATGCAATTTCTAAAAAGGTCAAGTTCTTCTTGGTATAATTCATTTTTTTCTATTTTTAAAATTCTATAAAATGTATGAAATATATTATCGTGAGATGTTTTATATTTTAATTTTTTCTTAAAGCAATCTGTATTTATTTTGAATTCTTTTTTAAATTGATTTGAAAACCAAATTAACATTGGAACTTTTTTCTGAAAAACTAAATCTTCCTCTTCAATTGAACCGTGCATAAATTTGCCGTTTTCACCTAAAGATTCTCCGTGATCAGAGCTATAAAGTAGAAAAGAATTTATTTTTTTTTCATTCAAAACATTAATTACTTTATTTAGGAAGTAATCTGTATAAATTATACTGTTGTCATAGGTGTTAATTAATTCATTCTTTTTACATTTTTCTATATCTACATTTTTACAAGTTGGCTTAAATTTCTCAAATTCTGGCAAATATCTATTAAAATAATCAGGCCCGTGAGAGCCGTATTGATGTAAAATAATAAATATTTTATTGCTTTTAGAGTTCTCTATCTTTTCATTCATAAATCTTATCATTTCTTCGTCTTGACATCTAAATTTATTGCCGCAAATTGATTGATCTATAAATATGAAATTCTCTTTTGTTTTATTTATTAATTTATATGTATTGTGACTGTTGTTATCTATCCAAAGAGTGTCGAAATTTAATTTTTCCAAGAAAGTGAACATAGAGTCATAATCTTTCTCTTTTTTTATAAATTCTTCTTCTTTAAGGTGGGACAACATACAAGGAACCGATATAATTGTTGCTGTTCCGCAAGAAGTTGTATCTTCGAAAAAGAATAGATCTCCTCTCTTTCTTAAGAACGGATTTGTTTCTCTTTCGTATCCAGCAAGTGAGAAGTTTTTTAGTCTGGCAGATTCGCCTATAACAAAAACAAAAACAGTTTTATTTTTTGTTTCTTTCCAAAAATTTAATAAATTAGGCTTTGGAAAACTTTGCATCTTCTTTTCTTTTTTTATTATTTCTTTTGTTATCATCCCAATAGAATAAATGTAATTTAAAGGCGTAATAGAATATATAATTCCTGCTGTTGAAGATAATAGAAATTTATATTTAGAATAAAAGGGCAAGATTGTTAAAAGCAGAATAAAAAGATATATTATAGTTCTTCTAATTTTATGCAGGATGATTGATATTATATTTTTATTGCTATTCTGAAATGTCACTTCACTTTTAAAGAATAAAATATTTGGAAGGAAAGCGAAAAATAATAAATAAATAAATAAAGTTTTAAAGTCAAAAATATTTTGAACTTCTTTCATGTCAGTTGCAAACGTTGTTTCTATTATTACAGGGTGTATCGATACTTTATATTTATTAGCAAAAAACAAAACAATACAATTTATATTTATAAAAAATAAGAAGAAAATTCTAGCTTTGAATTTTGAATTAAAGAAAAATTCCAATAAAATCCTAAAAATCAAAAATAAAGATATTGACATTGAAATTGTAAATATAATTCCGTTTTTATTAAGAATAAATTCTAAAAAAGGAAAATTGTTAATTATAACTAAAAATAAAGAAGTTATATTAAAAAAACAAGAAGAATTAAGTGTTATTTTTTTCATTTTTTATCAATAGAATATAGATTGTAATTATTTTCAAGATAAATCTCTTGAAAAATAAAAATAAAGATATATTCAAGAGATATATGAACCTATTATTTATTGGTTGCGGAAAGATGGGAGAACCTATTTTTCAAGGAGTTGTAAAGGAAAATATATTTAAAGGTATAACATTAATTGACCCGAATATAGAACATTTAAAGATACAACATTCTATAAATGTGACAAAGAAAAAAGATTTCTCTTTCTTAAATACAGAGTTATTTGAATATGTTATAATTTGCGTAAAACCTAATCAATTTAAAGATTTAGATTTAAAATTAAACAAAAACGCTAAGGTTATTAGTATTATGGCAGGGAAGACAATTAAAAATATTCAAGAAACTCTCAATTGTTTAAAAGTTTCAAGAATAATGCCTAATATGGGAGCTATTTCTTTAGCTAGTTTTTCTTTAGTTTGCTTAAATGAATATTTGGAACAAAATGAAAAAGATATAATTTATAGAATTGTAAAGTCTTTCGGGAGTTATATTGAAATTGAGGAAAATTTATTTGACGTTGCAACAATTGGGTCTTCTTGTTCTCCTGCCTTCTTTTATTTATTGGCTTATAATATGCAAAAAAATTTAACAGAAAATGGTATTTCTTTAATTAAATCAAAGCAGATTATACAAGAAGCAATAATTTGTACTAGTAAAATACTTGAAAATAATATTGATTTGGATTTTAAAGATTTAATTCAAAATATAGCAAGTAAAGGTGGTATGACAGAAGAAGGTTTGAATGTCATGAATGAGAATAACATTTCTTTAACTATAAAAAATTTATTTAATAGAATTCTTGAAAAAGTAAAAAAATTATAAATATATGCAAAAAATCTTAATAAAAATAGGAAGCTCTGTGATTTTAGATGAAGAGAAAAATTTTAGAAATGACATTATAAAAAATATCATTCAACAAGTTGTAAAGTTAAAAGAAAGAAATTATGATATTGTTTTGCTTGTTTCCGGTGCAATCGGTTCTGCGTCTTTCTTTGATTTTAAAAATATAAATAAAGAAATAGAATTAACAAGAAAAATAAAAGCAGGAATAGGGCAGGTTTTATTATCAAATAAATTTCAGAATGAATTTATAAAATATCAATATAATGTTTGCCAAATATTATTAACTGAAGATTCTGTAAATCTAGATTTAGCTAAATTAATAAATTCAATATTTTTAGAAAAGAATATTATTCCTGTTGTAAACGCTAATGATTTATTGTTGGAACCTGATGATAAAACTAGAGATAACGATTCACTTTGTGAAATGATTTCAAATATTGTAGAATTTGATTTTGTTCTTTTCCTTTCATCTGTTGACGGCGTTATGAATAAAGATATATTAATAAAAGAAATTAATTTAACTAATAAAGATAATATAGAATTTTTTAACAAATCTCAATTAGGCACAGGAGGAATGAAAAGTAAAATAGAGAGATGTATTAGAATAGCAGGAAATTCAAAAGTATCTATTATAAATGGTCTAACTAGAGATTTGATTCTTGATATTCTTGATAATAAAACAGATAGATTTACAACTTTTAAAGTAAATTAGATTATATGATAGATTACAATATTTTATCAAATACAAAAGAAAATTCGAATAGTTTATTGAATTTATCTCAAGATGAAATTGATAAGATTTTATTCAATTTAGCTGTTAATATAGAAAAAAATACTTCATTAATTATAGCAGAAAATAAAAAAGATTTGATTTATTTTGAACGAGAATTTGGAATAGATAACCCAAATTACGATAGACTACTTCTTGATGAAAGAAGGATAAAAAGTATAATATCAAGTGTAGAACAAATATCTAAACAAAAACTTAAAGAGAATAGAGACATTAAAGAGATTAATGGTTTGAAAATAGAGCAAATTAGTGTTCCTTTCGGGGTTGTTTTAGTCATTTATGAATCTAGGCCTAATGTTACAGTTGATGTTTTTTCATTATGTTTTAAAAGCCAAAATGCTTGTTTGTTAAAGGGCGGTAAAGAGGCTTTAAATTCTAATAGGATTTTTGTAAAAATTATTAAAGATACTTTAAATGAGAATGGAATATCTAAAGATATTATTAATTTATTAGAAATAGAAAGAGATGATTTAGATGAGTTGTTGAAACACGAAAAGTATATAGATTTATGTATTCCAAGAGGTGGTAAAAAATTAATAGAATTTGTAAAAGAAAAATGCAGAATACCTTTTATAGAAACAGGAGCTGGAGTGGTTCATATATATATTGATAAAGAATATGATTTAGAAATTGCTAAAAATTTAATTTTGAACTCAAAAACAAGAAGATTTTCAACTTGCAATGCATTAGATTGCGTTCTTTTTCATAAAAATAATTTGAATGATTTGAATATTTTATTAAAGCCTCTCGAAGAAAAAAATACTATTATATATTGCAAAGAGGAATTATATCAGAGAATTCGTCATTTATATAAATTTTTAGAAATAGATAAAATTGGGTTAGAAGGTAATGAATTTTTAAGTAATAAAATGTTATTAATTGAAGTTGATGACGTTGAAAATGCTGTTAGTTATATTAATAAATATAGCTCTAAACACACAGAATGTATTATATCTAACAATAAAAAGAATGTAGATTTATTTAATAAGAATATAGACGCAGCCGTTGTGTATACTAATACAGCTACTGTATTTACAGATGGGGAGATGTTTGGTTTAGGAGGTGAAATTGGAATAAGTACCCAAAAGATGCACGCTAGAGGCCCTATGGGCGCCGATATTCTGAAAATTGCAAAATATATAGTTTCAAGTAGGGGAAAAACAAGAGATTAATCTAATTGATTAATGTTAAATAATTAATTTTAACTTTTATAAACTTAAAAATAAATCTTGAAATTTATTAATCTAATATAATTAATGTGATATAAAATATGACATTAATAAATAAGATATTATCAAATTATTCTTTTGAAAATGCGGGAGTTAGAGCAAATTTATATAGAATATTAAATAGCGGTAAATTAGCAGGAACTGGGAAAATGATGATTCTACCTGTAGATCAGGGTTTTGAGCACGGGCCAGATAGGTCTTTTATTAAAAACCCTGAAGCTTATGACCCAGATTATCATCTTCAATTAGCAATAGAAGGGGGTTTCAATGCATACGCAGCACCACTTGGAATGTTAGAATGTTCTGTTGATAGATTTGCAGGGCAAATCCCTTTAATTTTAAAGATGAATAGTTCTAATTCTCTTCTTCCAAGTTACTCAAAGAACGATCAAGCTATTACTGCTTCAGTTGAGAATGCACTTAAATTAGGTTGTTCTGCAATTGGTTTTACAATCTATCCAGGTTCTTCTAATTCAATTGAAATGTTTGAAGAAATTAAAGATTTAATTCTAGAAGCGAAATCAGTTGGAATAGCTGTTGTAATTTGGTCTTATGCAAGAGGAGAAGAGCTTCCAAAAGAAATGGAAACCGCACTTGATGTTATTTCCTATTCTGCTCATATAGCTGCAATGTTAGGGGCAAATATTATTAAAGTTAAACCCCCTTTTAACTCTGACGAGAGTGGAAATGCTTTAATTCTAGACAAAAAAAATAATTCCGAATTATTAAATATAAAAGATTTATCGGAAAGAATTTCAATAGTAAAAAGAGCTTGTTTTAATGGGAAAAGACTTGTTGTTTTTTCAGGCGGAGATACAAAAACAGAAGAAGAGTTGTTGACGCAAATTACAGAAATAGCAAAAGGTGGAGCAAGTGGCTCTATAGTCGGAAGAAATATGTTTCAAAGAAAAAAGAGCGAGGCTTTAGTTTTATCTAATAAAATTGCTGAAATTTATAAAAATAACTTATAGCTTTAGTTAGAAATGTCAGACACTTTTCAAGGCACACTTTTTACTGGCGACAATCTATTTATTCTTCACGGTTTAGACAGTGAATTAGTTGACTTGATTTATTAAGCCAAAGAAATAGAGGAACAGGGAAATTTTCAAGTAGTGGAATTTTTAAAATAGGCGATTTTGTGAGTAAAATGATGGATATTGCTGTCGTTGATAAGTCGGATTTATACAAGGATTTTAAAGATGTAAATGAGTGGTGGGCTGAAAAAATAAGTAGTTTTTTAGTTGATTTTAAAAAAATATATTGTATATAATTTTGTATGAAAAATCCAATTTTCTCATTCTTTTGGCAAATAACAAAACCTTACAAATGGTGGTATTTATTCCAGGTCCAATTTTTGTTGCTATTTATGGAACAATTAACAACTATGTTTTAAAGCTTTTTGTTGATTTATTTTCAATAAATAATATCAAAAATTATAAAGATTTATTGATTCCTATTTTAATTTATATATTTTTTTTAGCTATACATGAAATTTCTTGGAGATTGAGAGAGTTGGCTTATATAAAAACTCAGCCAGCAATAAGAGGTGAAATTGTTCAAAAATGTTATAATCAAGTTCAGAATTATTCCTATAATTTTTTTCAAAATACTCACACTGGCTCAATTGTTAGCAAAATAAAAGGAATTGTTGATGGTTATGATGAATTTTTTAATTTTGTAACTGATAATATTTTAATTTATTTTCTAAAATGTATTATTAGCCTCTCTTGTGTATTTTGCACATTGACCGCTAGGCTCGTCTCTTTTTTTTATTTTAGAATCAATTTTTCCTTCTTCATTAACTCCAAAAAACACATTCTCTCTCAAAACATCCAACCCTTCCTCCTTATCTTTCAATTCA
>JAVKNF010000014.1:0-2299 GCA_031537795.1 Candidatus Deianiraeaceae bacterium
AAAATTCTTCTTTTAGACATAATTTAGCAGAATTGAATCGAAAAACAAAAAGATTTAGCAAAAGGAAATGCTTGAGTTATCAGTATTTTTATTCATTTTTTGAAAGAATTATGGAGTTATAAACAGTTTTTAGGCAGTGCTTTTGCTTAGAAATTTCTTACAATTACTCTCTTATAATTACTTTTGCAACCACTTTTTTCCTATTTATTATATAAACAACAACTAAAATAACTGAAGTTAACGTTAAGTAAATTATACGAGAATATTTTATTTTTTTATTTATTTCTTCTTTAGAAAACTCCGCTGTTAAAACATAAAAATATTGATCTTTTGGATCTTCAGCGATATCTTTATTGTAGAAAAATGCATTGCAATTTATCTTGCTAGTCATATCATTAAAAGGTTTTGTAATTATTAATTTATTGTTTATATTTTTAAGAATTGGGTTTTCGGTGTAATATTTCAACTTAAGTGGTTTGATGCCCTCTCCTGATGTTTCTATTACAACACCGTTAGGGTGAGATAAACTGATAACTTGAATTTCGGAAGTAAGGTTATTTTTTATGGCATTTTTAACATCCTCATCAGCAATATCAACATTTAAAAATTTCTTTATATCTTTATGAAAAGAAGTAAGGCATTTTTGAGCTCCATTAACAATACAATTACCACTACACCTCTTTAAAGGGTATATTTTTATAGAGCCGTCATGATTTCTCATATCTATTTCATGTTGACAATTTTTGATTTTTTTGTATGTTTTCCAAAAATCTGCATTTTCTTTTGTATCTAGTGTGTTTTGTATTAATTTTCCCTCATAGCTCCAAATAGATAAAGATGTTACGTTAATTTTTTTACTTAATTTAATTAAATCTTCTTTTTTTGGTTCAGGTTTAGATTTTAGAAATTGTCTAAATAAATTCATTGCTTTGATTTGATTTTTTTCCATCTCTTTCTCTGTATTTATAATGTTATTTATAATTCTATTCACAGAATTAATAGATTGATTTTCAAAATTTTGATTAATTTGTCTTTCATAAAGAAATTCAAAAGCCATCAAAGTAATCAAAATTATTAGATATTTAATTTTAATAAACATAAATACATATTTTTGCAAACTGTTAAAATTACGTTCCTTATATTCGGCGAATTTCACTCTATTTCTCTTGAAAAATAATTTAAATTTGCCAACCTCTTTAATTTTAAGTTTTCCACCGTATATTCTGTCTAAATTTAATAAAATATTTTTTGCTTCTTGATAATAAATTTTACCTTTTTCATTCAAAATAAGTCTATTTTTATTTCTATTAAATAAAGTAAAACCTACATCTTCTTCAAGAGAGGAAATTTGCTTTGAGATGGTCGTAGAAGAGATGCAATTTTTAATTGCAGCATCGTTAATTGAATTTCCGCATTCTACAACAGTGCAAAAGCCTTTTAATTGTTCAAATTTATTTTTTTTGTAATTAGATTTCATATCTTTCAAAGATCATAAAAGGGTGCATTCTTAAATACAAAATAATAATTTTAAATTGCAATAAGTTTATTTTTATTTAGTTAATCTCTAATCAATCCTAATATTATATTCTTTAATTAATTTCCAATAACTTCCGTTGTCAAATTCTTTAAGTTGTTTTAAGGTGAGTTTTTTCCATAAAGAATACTTCTCTTTCTTGACATCTCTATAATGAGGTTGAGAGGCATTTATGTAGAATAATACATAATAATAACTTCTCTTTTTAAAAATATTAATCATACTATTTCCAAAATTTGGTGTTCTATTTAAAAATTCACCAAATAATTGCATCGGATACTTTTTCAAATTCTCCTCAAAAATATCTTGATTTGTGCAATTATTTTTTGTGAAAAAACTATAATATCTAAAGTTATTTTTTCTCTTCAAATTATCAGTAAATATTTTATAGGATTCGTAAATAATATTAAATCTTCTTTCGGTATCACATTTTATCTCTTTTCTGCTGTGAAATTTTTCAATTATAGTCTTATTTTCATTGACACGAAAAGAAGTTGGGGGACATTCATTAATTTTAATATATGTAATAGGAATATCTAAATCTTTATTTGTAATATTAAATACTAATTCTGAAAAATCAAAAATCATTCTCGTGCTATCAAAAGAACAGGGGTCATTTTCTGAAATTCTATAAAACCCTTTCTCCATAACCTCTCTCAAAAGTGGGTTGGCAAGTTTTTTTAATTTTTGATCAAAAAAGAAATTAGTTTGATGTAGATATATAAAAATACTAATTAAGGATAATAATATTGATATAAATAGAGC
>JAVKNF010000001.1:0-59708 GCA_031537795.1 Candidatus Deianiraeaceae bacterium
CCCAGTTTTATAATTTCTACTATAAAAACTATCATTCATTGAATGAATTTGAGTTGTAAGTTTTCTGCTATATTTTGAAATATCTGCGGCTTTAATTCTCATATTTTCTAAGAAATAGATTTATTTTTTTAAATGTCAAGTGAGTATCTGTATTTTAATAATTAATATTTATTTGAATTTACTTGAAAATAAAAATTTAGAGTATTAGGTATTTTGAATATAATAAATATGTCTTTCTTAAATTTAACTTTAAAATATACAGAAACCTTAAGTCAAAAACTAATGAATGTTGTATTTTTTAATGTATTTTCTTTTTTTCCTTCTTTAAAAATGGATTTACCTATCTCCGTTCTATTTATAATTTTAATGGGTTTTTTATCAATATTTGGCTTAAATTTCTTTCCTTTAAGAAAATTCCTCATTTCTATTAAAAATTTATTTATTTCTGAAAAGAAAGACCAAACAGAAGGTTTATCAAAATTCGCTTCCATAGCTTCTGCTATTTCAGCTTCAACTGGTTTAGGTTTTTTAGCTGGAACTGGAGTTGCTGTTGTAATATTTGGCCCTGGTTTAGTTTTTTATATTCCTTTTGCTGCAGTTTTCGCTTCTTGCATTAGATTTATTGAGGTTTTTTTAGTTCATAAATACAGACAGAAAGATGAAAATGGTTTATTCTACGGCAACCCTGAAATCTATATTAAGAAAATTCTCGAAAAGAGAAATTTTAAAAAACTAGGAACTTATCTAGCTTTTTTATACTGTCTTATCATTATATGTACTAGTTTTTTCGGCCCTGCTATGCTTGAAATCAATCAAATATCTAAATCTGTAACTAGTTTTCATATTTTCAAAGATCAAGAGATTATTATTTCAATTATATCTGTTGCTTTTGTTTCAATTATAATTTTCGGAGGAATTAAACGTATCAGTCAATTCTTTTTGAAATCAATACCAATTTTAATAGGTTTATTTTTCGCAATCTCTATATTTACAATCTTTAAAAATAAAGCTCATATTCTCAATGCTTTTTCTGTTATATTTGAAGATGCTTTTAAACCGAAAACACAAATAGGTGGAGGCATTCTAGTTCTAATTTTTACAGCATTAAAAAGAATTATGATTGGCACGGAAGCAGGTTTTGGAACCGCTGCATCTATGCATGCTCCTTCCAAAGAAGTAAATAGTATAAAAGAAGCTATATCTAGTATGATCTCTCCTTTTATAGGTTCTATATCTGTTGCATTCTTAGTTGGTTTTTTAGTTGTTTTAACTGACGCTTATAAAATAGTTGATGCAAAAGGAGGTATAACTGTTCTAGCTTACGCTTTGTCAACCGGCCATCCTTCTTTTAAATTTATTTTAACAATAATTACAATATTTATGGCGCTGAATGTAATGATAGGTTGGAGTTATTACGGAGTAATAAATATTCAAAACTTATTAGGGAAATGGGCAAAATATCCTTATTTATTTATATACATATTAGCAGGTTTTCTGGGTGGGACTCTGAATGATTTTCAAGTTATTTTAAATTTAGCAGATGCAACATTATTTTTAGTGCCTTTTATTCATTTCTTTGTTATATTTCTTGATTTTAAAGAAATTAAATATGAAGTAAAAAAATATGAACAGAACTAATGATATTTTTTTAAAAATAATACTACTTGGAATAATAATATATTTTGGTTTTTCAGCTTTAACTTATGTATCTTTTGTTCTTGGTCTTATATTAATTGCAGGCATATTAGTTGTTTTATTAGATCCGGCTGTTTCTTTTTTAGAAAAATATAAAGTCCCTAGATTTTTATCTTCAGGTATTCTGATTTTTAGTTGCACTTTTATTTTCATAAAATTTGTATTTTTATTTGTTCCTTTCTTGTTTCAAAAAATTAATCTAGTAATAAGAACTCTTAACACAATAAATTTAGATTCTTTTACAATTTCTTTGGAGAAAATCTTAAAAGACCTAGGTTTTGTTTCTATGTTCTCGAAACAAGAGATTTATTTTTATATTAAAGAAAAAATTAATCTTCTAAATATACTACAAGAAACACTCTTAAAAAGTATAACACATTTAGGAAACCTCCTTATTATGACAGTTGTAACTCCATTTTTAACATTTTTATGCTTAAAAGATTTAAAATCTCTAAAAAGAATATTTAAAAAAATTATTCCTTATTATAAAAAAAGAGAATTTGAAAATATAACAAGAGATTTACATGAACTTATTTTTAAATACTGGAGCGGACAATTAATAGTAAGTATATTTCTTTTTGTTTTTTATTCTATAACTTTATATATTTTTAATATAAAAAATGGTATTATTATTGGTTTTATATTTGCTGTTGCAAACTTCTTTCCTTATTTAGGTTTTTATCTAGCTACATTTTTAACATTATTATTAAACATAGATCAATCTTCATTGGCTCACGATTTAAACTTCTTTCTATTCTATTTTGTTAAATTAATGGCAATTATTTTATTAGGTCAAGTAATAGAAGGTAATTTCATTACCCCAAAAATTGTAGGTTCTAAAGTTGGCGTGCATCCTGTCTTTATAATACTAGGCACTATGTTAAGTGTGCCAATTTTCGGGCTATTCGGTTTAATTTTAGGGACTCCTCTAACTATAATAATTAGTTATTTTTTAAGATTATTCTTAGATAAAAGATCTAGAAATCATTCATTCTAATGTATGTCCTCTTTCCTATTTATTACTTTAGCAACATTTGTTGATGTGCTATTCCCTGGCCCTAACTTCATTATCACAAGTTCAATTGCAAGAAAATTTGGTAAAAATCATGCATTAAAGATGTTATTTGGGATCTTAACAGCTTGTGCTTTTTGGTGTATTTTCTTATTTTTAGGTTCCTTAATTTTATTTATTAAATATCCGTTTTTGAAATTATTTATCAAAATAATAGGCGGAATTTATATTTTCAGATTGGCAATAAAAATGATCGCTGTTAATTTAAAAAAAAGAAAAGAAAATGAAAAAGAAATTAAAACCCCAAATAATAATTATTTTCTAAACGGTTTTATAAATTGTATATTAAACCCTGAAGTTGGGTTATTCTATATGATAATGTTCACAAGAATTATAGATGAATACGGGCATAATAATTTCATACTATTTTTATATTCTTTGGAATTTATTTTTATACAATTTATTTGTTTTTATCTTATAATAGAATTCTTTTCAAGATCAGGAAAAATCCTAGGCAAATATATAAAGTTTATTGATATAAGTCTTTCTGTTATTCTTATTATTTTATTATTAAAGCTCTCGAAAAATATATTGATAGAAAGTTCTTCCTATTTAAATAATTTTCTAAAAATTTAAAGTCTTATTAATCTCTAATTCTATTCTATCAAGTAAATGAATTGCCTGTTTGAAATTTGATTTTAAAATTAAAACTCTTTCTATATATTTTAAACTTGTCTTGAAATCCTCTTTTAAAAAATTTACATAAGAAAGCTGAAATAAAACAAGATAAGAATCTTTATAAAACAGATTCGCAAACCAAAATCTAATATGAGCATCGTTTATCTTATTATCAGAGAGCATTATTTTACCTAATTTATAATTATTTTTAGCGGCTTTTTTTAGATTCCTTCTAATATCTTTTATGTCTAAAAAAGCATCATATATATTATTGACAACTCTTAAAAAGAAATGAAAAATAAATAATAATGAATATATAATAACACCAGATCTTCTTATCCCAGTTTCCGAGAATTCTAAAATCTGCTTCTTAATTCTTTGTATCATAATTTTCTAATAGAGTTATAAAGTAATCTTTAATTTTTCTTGTATTCTTGCCAATTTCGCTTTTAGAAATTTGAATATTATCTACAAAAGAAACAGAAGTAATTAATTTGATCGAGCTTGATAAGAAGATTTCTTTTGCTTTGTAAAGCTCTTCTAAATCAAACTCTCTTTCCAATACATCTATTCCAATTTTTTTTGCTATATGCAATATGAATTTTCTTGTAATACCAGGTAAAAGCCTTTTTGACAAGGGAGGAGTAATTAATTTATCATCTTGATTAACAATAAAAACATTAGCAGCGGAAGATTCATTAATAAAATTTGTCTCTTTGTCTATAAAAATACAATCTTGAAAATTATCTTCTTTTAAACTTTCTTTCGCTATAATCATAGGGAGTAAGCTATTCATTTTAATATCTCTTCTAAATCTTCTTTCGTCAATTATTGTTTTAAGTTTTATAGCGTTTCTATCATTCTTATTGTACAAACTTTCCAAATCTAAAGCTTCAACATAGCCAAAAATTGTACTTTCCATCTCTTGTTCTGAAAACCTATTAAATTGAACTCCTCTTGATATTTGCAAATATAAATATCCAAATTGAATATCTTTATTTGCTACTTTCAATTTGTCAATAGTTGCTCTTATCTCATCTTTTGTTATTCTTTTTATATATACTTCATGTACAGAATTGATCATCCTATTTATATGTTCTTCTGAAAATATTAAATTATTTTTATAAATCAGAATCACCTCATATATTGAATCACCGTATATAAAACCTCTATCAAAAGGAGATATTTTTACTTCTTCACAAGGAATAATCTGGTTATTCAAAATTGCAAAACTCATAACTATTAAAAACTTTTTTTATTTATAATTTGCAAGTTAAAAGGAATATTCATAACAAGTATTTAATATGTTTTTATTAAGAATATTAAAAAAATTTCTATTTCTAATTATTGTATTAAGTATTATATTTATATGTTATTTAGATTTAAAGAATGCTCTGAAAAAAAATACAAATCCAGATATATTCCTCCAGATCTCAAAAAACCTTAATGAATCTATCTCGAATTTCAAAAATTCTCTAGATATTTCTGCATCTCTTCTAAATTCAACAACTATAAATAATCTTAGATATATAAATTCTGAATACAACGCAAATTATCCTGTAATTGAAACTACAAAAGATGCGAGTCAATTCAAAATAAATAATATTTTCTGTAAAGATGTACTGAATTTTGAATTCTACAAAAATAAAGAAAGACTTGAACTTAAAAATGAACAATTCTCTTCTTTTGACAATCTATCTGATAAATTCCCAAATCTAGATCTAGCTTTAAGTCTTTCAGAGCTTGGAAAGAAGCAAGAATTTCTATCTAAAAAAGAAGATGGAATTTTCGTTAAATATTCTTTAATAATCAGTAAAATCGAGAGTAAAAATCAAATATCAGAAAAAATGCCAAAATTTTATAAAACTATAAAGAATATTAATGCAAGCAGAATAAATTGTTCTTCTGTTCTTAAAATTGAATACCAAATTCAAAATCTAAACGAAGAAGATATTCAAGATAAAAAAGAGATAACATTTAATATCAAAATAAAAGAAGCTCCATTTTGGTTAGCAAAGAACCTACTGCATTCTTTTAAAGGAGAGCAAATTGAGTTTTTCTTAAAACCTGAAGAGATAAACAAAAATATTAAATTTTTTGAAATGAAAAAGAAAATAAAAACAAAAGATGAATACATTGTTCTGATTATAAAGATTAAAAATGTCGTTTAATCCAATTTGAAGATTTTTCTTTTTAATTTATTCAACTTTCCAATTGACATCTTATAAACTATCACAACTATAACTATAGAAATAGTTCCATTTTTCAAATATCTAAATATAAAATCTCCAACTGCTGTTCCAAAAAAATAACCCAAAGGTATATAAAAACTCATCAATGTGGTACCTCCGACTATTGTAATTAGAAAGAAATATCTTAAATTAACTCCCATGAAACCACAAGGAATTGAAATGAAATGTTTAACTCCTGGAATTGGAAGCCATCTACCTAAAAATAAAAATAATTTCCAATTTTTCTTGATATAATGTTCATATTTTTCAAATCTCTCCTGAGATACACAGAAATATCTTAAATTTCTAATAATAAAATTCCTACCAAGTAGATTTCCAAGAAGATAGTTCACAGAAGATGCAAAAACAATACCTAAATTCGCAATTAGAAAAATATAGAAAATTGAAAGATTGTCATTCTGAAAAAGAAAAAAACCTAGAAAGATTAGAAATAATTCAGTTGGAATAATAGGCGGAAGTGGCAGACTTTCTAAAAACATAACAAAGAAGACTATTTTATAGTCTAAATTTGAAAAAATAAGATCTTTGCAGTATATAATTAATTCCTTCATATTATTTTAATAATAGTTATTGATTTTTATAATCAATATTATAATTTTTAAAAAATAATAATGAAAATTAGAAATATCCAAGCGATAGAAATTTTAGATTCAAGAGGTTTTCCCACTCTAGAAGTTTTTATTGAGCTTGAAGATCATTCTAGAGGTTTTGGCATATCTCCATCTGGAGCCTCGACCGGGAGCTCTGAAGCATTTGAATTAAGAGATAATGACAAAGATAGATATTGCGGAAAAGGAGTAAAAAAAGCTCTTGCAAATGTAAATAATATAATCAAAAAAGCAATTCTTAACAAGAATTTTGCAACTCAAGAAGAGTTTGATTTATTTCTTATAAATTTAGACGGAACCGAAAATAAATCTAATTTAGGAGCTAATGCAATCCTCTCGACATCTTTTGCTTTCAGCGATGCTTTTGCAAAGTCAAAAAAAATTAGCTATACAGATTATATCGAAGATTGCTTTAAAAAATATAATGCAGAAATCTTAAAAAAGCCAAGAAAGATGCCAATTCCTTTAGTGAATATACTAAATGGAGGGAAGCATGCAGATAATAATTTGAATATTCAAGAATTTATGATTATTCCTATTTGTTATGATGATTTCCAAAAATCAATAGAAATTGGTGCAGGAGTCTTTCACTCTTTAAAAAAGATATTAAAAAATTCAAACCTTAATACAAATGTGGGGGATGAAGGGGGTTTTGCACCGAATTTAAAAAGCACAGAAGAAGCCTTAAATTTAATCAATGAATCAATACTTAAAGCAGGTTATGTAGTCGGAAGGGATGTTTTTTTAGCTTTAGATGTTGCGGCAAGTGAATTTTATAATTCGGAAACCAAGAAATATAAAATTGAGTCAGACCTAAAAGAATTAAATATATATGAAATGGTAGATTTTTATGAAAATCTTGTAAAAAAATATAATATATTCTCAATAGAGGATCCTTTTCACGAAAAAGATTATTTCGGGTTCGAATTATTATATAAGAAAATTGGCTGGAAAGCTCAAATAGTTGGAGATGACTTATTTACAACAAATAAAAAGATAATATCTAAACTTTCCACACCTCAAATTGCAAATAGTGTTTTAATTAAACCAAATCAAATAGGAACACTATCAGAAACTCTTGAAACTATAGCATTTACACAACTTTCAAACTATGAACCTATTATGTCTCATAGATCAGGTGAAACAGAGGATGTAAAGATAGCCCACGTAGCTATAGGAACTAGAATAAAACAGGTAAAATTTGGCTCGTTTTCAAGAACTGATAGAACTGGGAAATATAATGAATTACTTAGGATATCTAATTATAATGATATAAGAGATACAGCGGCAAATTTATTAAATTTTAATTCAATATGTATAAAATAGTCTTCTTTGCATTGATTTTTTTAATAGGTGCTGTTTTTGGAGCTTCTATATCTTTTAAAATGAATAAAGAGAATTCAATAGTAAATCAACAAGAATTAAGAAAAATAGAAAACAAAGAAGATGAATGTTATTTAAAAACTTTCGAATTAAAAGAAGAGATATCAAATATAAAATCCCTCTGTAATACAAAAATAAAAGAAATATACAGACTTTTGATTCTTGTTAACAATATAAATATTTATAATGAAAATGAAGAGGAGTTGAGATCTCAAGTTTCAGAATTGATACTCTCTATGTCCAGTATCGAACTTCTATTAGATATTAGAGAAGAATACAAAAATAAAATAAATAAAGAAATCAACTCAAATCATTTTAACATCACAAAAATTATAAATGATTTATACGAAATAAATCAAATTGAAAATAATATAAAAATTAATCATTTGTTTTTTACATTCTTTAAGAAAAATTCTAAAAATTCAATGTTAATCTTTAATTCAATAGAAGTTCTGAAAAATAAAAATACTTCGAATATATATATTGCATTAGAAAATCTACAAAATTATAAAACGCAAAATCAAGAGGTTAGAAATAAAATTGAAAAAATAAAGAAGAATATTCAGTTATTTACAGAAATAGAAAATCTAAAAATAGCAATAATTAATAAAATAAAAGAAGAGATTTGATGACGATTTTTGAATATTCTTCTAGATAATTCATTAATCTCTAAAAAACTTCTTGACTTTCTTTTTGTATCTGTTAAAATCTGTATGTTTTATGGCAGAGATTAGAAATGGCCCACCAAAGAGTGGAATAAATGAAAGAGATGATGTATCTCTTTTGCGTATCAAAAATAATAATAAAATCTTACAGAATATAGTTAGCTCAAGAGAAGATACAGTAGAAAGTGAATATAACAGCACATTATTCATAGGGGGAGCCCTTCTTATATTAGGTTTAGCCCTTGCTGCGGTACTTGTAATTGCTACTTCTGGCGCTATATCAGGTCTAGTTATAGCTGCAAATACAAAATTATTCTTGGCAGGAGCTTCAATTATTCTTGGTTCTGGAGGTATAGGTGCTTTGTATAAAGGAGCTCAAGATAAAAACAGAGAAAATGATAATATAGATTCATTTAAAGACTGGAAACATAATTATGTAGAACTCCAACAAAAAAGAGAGTTAGATTACAATAAAACTAAAATAGGAAAAGAAAAACATCAGATATTTGAAGATGAAAAGCAAAAATACATCAATCATGTAGCAAATAGTATAGCAGGTGAGGATAAAGAATTAGCCGATGAACTCAGTCTTAATATTGCAACGGTTCTACTTCCTAAGCTTTCTGCATTAGAGGAAAAATACAATTCGGAATATAATTTTGTAAAAGCTGTCAAAGAAGCTGGTTTAGAAAAATCTGTTTCTGATATGGTAAATAGAATACTTTCGAAAGACAATAGAGATACAGAGCCAGCATTAAAAAGAGAAGATATAGAAGAAAACAAGAAAGGAGAAAGAGATGATCAGATAGCATCGTAATAAAGATCATATTTATATTATTTATGAATTTTTTAAACTATTAATTTATATATTTATCTCAATATTTAATAACTTGACAATTATATGATTTAAAGACATTATTTATTATATTTAATAAATAATGTCTTGTTTCAAAGAGAATAAATACAGAACTCATACTTGTGGCGCATTAGATATAAATAGTAAAAATATAGAAGTTATACTTTCTGGCTGGATTCATAATTTAAGAGATCACGGAGGTCTAATATTTATTGATTTAAGAGACCATTTTGGTTTTACACAAATTGTATTTGATGAATCTTATCTACAAAAAAAATCTGATATAGAAGAAATATCAAAATTACATTTAGAATCTGTAATCAAAATTAAAGGAACAGTGAAAGAAAGAGAGCAAAACACAAAAAATACAACAATTAAAACAGGTGAAATTGAAATAACGGTAAAGGAATTTGAGATTTTATCTAAATCGGAAATAATTCCATTTCAGATTAACAAAGAAGAAAAGGTTCATGAAGATCTAAGATTACAATATAGATATTTAGATTTAAGAACGAAAAAGATGCAAGAAAACATAATTTTAAGGTCAAAAGTTATTTCTTATATTAGGCAAATAATGATAGAAAAAGGATTTTTCGAATTTCAAACTCCAATTTTAACTGCATCTTCACCTGAGGGAGCTAGAGATTTTATAGTGCCAAGTAGATTGAATAAAGGTAAATTTTACGCATTGCCACAAGCTCCTCAACAATTTAAACAAATATTAATGGCTTCAGGTTTCGACAGGTATTTCCAAATTGCTCCTTGTTTTAGGGACGAAGACCCTAGAGCTGATAGATCTCCTGGGGAATTTTATCAATTAGATATTGAAATGTCTTTTGTGGAACAGGAAGATATTTTCCAAACAGTAGAACCTATAATGAGGGAGATTTTTGAAAAATTTGGCAAGAAAAAAATAAAAAAAGCCCCTTTTAAAAGAATACCTTATCTTGATTCTATGTTAAAATATGGGAATGATAAACCAGATTTAAGAAACCCTATAGAGAATTGCAATGCAACTTCAATTTTTAGTGGTTCTGATTTTTCAATTTTTGCAAATGGAATTTCGAAAGGCGCTGTCGTTAGGGCTATTCCGGTGCCAAATGGTTCAAAACAAGCGAGAAGTTTTTTTGATAATATGATTAATTTTGCAATAGAAAAAGGCGCAAAAGGTTTAGCTTATATAATTTTTGAAGAGAATGGAGAATTGAAGAGCCCGATTGCTAAATTTTTAACCGAAGATAGAACTCAAAATTTAAAGAAATTAGCAAATTTAAAAGACGGAGATGCGGTATTTTTTTCTTGCGATAAAGAAGATATGGCTAATAAAATTGCTGGTTTTGTAAGGACTGAAGTTGCTAATCAACTTAATTTGATTGATAAAGATGAATTTAAATTCTGCTGGATTGTTGATTTTCCTTATTTTGAATGGAATTACGATGATAAGAAAATAGATTTTACTCATAATCCTTTTTCTATGCCACAATGTGATTTAGATTTTTTGAATAGTGCAAAAAAAGAAGAACTTTTAAAACTAAAAGCATATCAATATGATATAGTTTGCAATGGTTATGAACTTTCAAGTGGAGGAATTAGAAATTATAATTTAGACGTTCTTTATAAAGTATTTTCGATTGTTGGTTATGCAAAAGAAGAAGTGAATGATAAATTCTCTGCAATAATTAATGCTTTTAGATATGGTTGCCCTCCTCACGGCGGAATAGCTCCAGGTATTGACAGAATTCTTATGTTATTGACAGATTCTGATTCTATAAGAGATGTAATAGCATTTCCAATGAATGGAAAAGCACAAGATTTAATGATGAACGCTCCTTCCTCTGTCACACATAAACAACTTAAGGAATTAGGAATTGAAATAAAAGATAAAGAATAAAATGTCGTATTGCTATAACAAAATAAAAGACACAATAGAAAAATATCCTTTTTTATTTAAGCGCTTATCAAAAATTAAACACCTTATAACATTTTCTACTTCTTATAATATTATTTTTAAGATTGAAAGAAGAGGATTCAAGCCTTCTAAAATTGTGAATAAATATTTATATAATCTTCATGGAATTGAAATAGGAGCAAGTAAACAAAATTCATTTCATCTTAAAAGATCTATTAATGTTAATTTTGCAGATGACCCTGGAATTTGGGAGAATGATGGTTTTAAGAAAGAAATCGTAAATCTAGTAGCAAATGGAGATGACTTACCTTTTAAAGATGAAACATTAGATTATGTTCTATCTTCTCATGTTTTCGAGCATTTCTTCGACCCAATTAAGACATTAAATGAATGGATGAGAGTTGTTAAAAAAGGAGGATATGTTATTATGATTGTACCGCATAAAGATAGAACATTTGATAAAGATAGAGAAGTAACAACTTTAAATGAATTAATAGATAGATCGGAAGGAAGATTGAAGATCTATGATTACATTTATATTGATAATTTAGAAAAAAGCAAAGAGGTAAGAGGTAAAGATTATGAGAATAAAGGAAGAAACAATAGTGATATTTTTCAAAAAATACACAAAGATATCAATATTCCTGAAGGCTACAGCAGATATAAAGAAGACGATCATCATCATTGGTCTGTTTGGAGAACTCAAGATATTTTAGATTTATGTAAATATATGAAACTTAATGTAATAGAATATCAAAATATTGATGATAAGGTTGGAAACGGCTTTACTGTCGTTATTAGAAAATAAAATTTATTTAATTTTATTTCTCTTTAAATATTTCCTCTTACAGCTAATTCTATCTATTTTTTCTAGAATCATATTCTTGAAATAGCATTCAGAAACTTCTTTGTTATTTAATAGCCATAAATCTTGAAATCTCTGATTTAGAGTTTCTATATCTTGCTCGTTATTATTTATATTGCAATCTTCTGCATTTTTATTTGCCGCTGAATTTGTCCAGTTAAAACTTCCTTCAGAGGTATATTTATTGTCAAATATTGCAAATTTATGATGCATAATTCGTTGCTTTGAATGAACTTTTACATCAAAACCATTATCATATAGGAACCTAACTTTAGAAGTTTTTCCAAAGGCTTGCGTTCTGTCTGTTAATATTCTAATTTTAACACTTCTCTCTTTTGCTTTTAATAATTCTTCTGCAATTTTTGTATTATTTATTGAATAAACTGCAATATCTATAGTTTCTAAAGATTCACTTATTAATTTTAGAATATTTTCTTCGCAATCTTTGCCAAATTTTACTTCAGCGACAATAGATTTAAGATGAAAGCAAAATATAATGATACAAAATAGAAGAAATTTCATAAGAAGTCTTCCTTGGAAATATTTTTGATTAATACTTTATCTGCTTCAAAAATACATTCATCTGGGAAATTCTCCTCTGTAAATTCTTTCATTATAATGATGCCGCTATCTTTTGATTGAATTGAAATTAAAACTCCATTACCAAATTCTCCAAAATCTATCACTGAACCTATAAATTCATTTTTCTCATTATAAACATTTAAATGCAATAGATCTTCTGGAATAAGATTGTATTTTATAAATTCTCTTTCAACAAAAAGTTTTTTATTGACGAATTTTTTTGCATCTTCTTCGGTTTCGGAATCTTTAATTTTGATAACTAATTTATCTTTTCCGTGTTGCCTGAATTCTAATATCTCTAATTTTTCAGATTCTTCTAAATAAAAAATATTAATTTCTGACATAATTTTTAATATTTCAGATATATAAAAAATAAAAGTAGAATAACCTTTGAACCCAAAAGGTTTTCCTATGCAACCTATTAAAATTAATTTTTTTCTATCTATATTTGGGTTCATTTATATTTTAGATATCAAAACGCCTGCATTAGTACCTCCGAACCCGAAAGAATTTGATATTCCATAATTTGTATTTACTTTTTGTGAGTATTTTGAAATATTCATATCTTTTGCAAAATCATCTATATCCTCTAGATTCAAATTCGCAGGAACAATCTCTTTATTTAGCATTTCTATTAATAAAATTGCTTCGATAGCAGAAATTGCACCTAACATATGCCCAGTAATTGATTTTGTAGCAGATAAAATTGGTTTATGGAAATTTTTACCAAATGCTTTCTTTATAGCTTTTGCTTCAATTTCATCTCCTATTTTTGTTGAAGTTGCGTGCATGTTTATAATACCTATATCTTCTGGGTTTAATTTTGCATCTTTTATTAATTCTTCCATAATATAAGCCGCCCCTTCTCCCTCTTCATCTGGAGATGTAATATGAGAAACAAGAGAACTCATTGCCACAGATTTAATCTCTGCGATAGCTTTTGCTTTTCTCTTTTTAATTGAATCTTCACTTTCCAATATTAAAATTCCTGCTCCTTCACTAATAACAAAGCCATCTCTTTCTTTGTCAAAAGGTCTGCTAGCTTTTTTCGATTCTGAATTATATTTGGTGGAGAGAGCTTTCATTGCATCAAAAGCACCAATTCCAACCCTATTAACTGCAGCTTCAGTTCCCCCAACTACAACCATATCTAAAAAACCAGATTTAATCATTTGATAACCTAGCGCAATAGAATGATTTGCACTTGAGCAAGCTGAAGAAACTCCAATTGTGGGACCTCTTAAATCATATCTCATGGCTATTAAAGAGGATGCCATGTTTATTATTCCGTATGGTATTGTAAAAGGAGAAATTTTTTTACTTGAACCAAAAGAAGAATCCTTTATTTGAATATTCAAGAATGCATTACTTAAAATATCTAACCCCCCAATTCCACATCCAATTAATGAACCTATCTTTTCTTTTTTTATTTGCTTCTCATTTATTATATTATTTAGGTTAATTTTTCTAGCGGCTTCTTCAAATGCTATAATTGACAATTTTAGGAATTTATCCATTCTGTTGTATTCTTTTTTATTAGGAAAAATTTCTAAAAAGAAATCATCCTGTTCATTTATATTACAAAAGCCAGAAACATTAGAATTTATACCGTCAATAGAGAAATTATTAGAGGTGTTCGTTATCATTGAATTACCTGAAAATACATCAGCAATTAAAGCAGAAGAACCTATCCCAGAAGGAGTTACAGCTCCGAAACTTGAAACAAAAACCCTTGTCATTTAAAAAAAATTAAGAATTCTTTAATTTTTTTTATTTTCTATATACTCAACTATAGTTGCAATATTTGTTAATCTTTCAGCATCTTCATCTGGTATTTCTATTCCAAATTCTTCTTCTATTGCCATAATAACTTCAACTTTATCTAGACTGTCCATTCCAAGATCTTGCAAATCTTTTGCTTTCTTTACTTCTTCTTCGGTTAAACTTAGTTGATTAACTAATATTTTTCTGATTTGATTTAAGATTTCCTGATTTAGTTCTGTGTTCATAAATTCTATTTCTTCACAAATTAATTTTATATTTTTTATTTGCAAGTTTTTTTAAATAAGTCAGTATTATATAGCATAATTATTATTCTTTACTCTTATTTATCTGAAGGTTTTCATAAGCCGGGTTCTGTTTATTTGGTTATTAATCTTTGACCCACAATCACTTGTGGAGTTTTGCGCTCTACCAAAACGAACTCAAGTGTAAGTATTTCGTTTAATTTGAGTTTGCTTGCAGTAGGGTTTGCTTATGCCAAAAATATCACTATTTTCGCGGTGAGCTCTTACCTCTCCTTTTCACCCTTACTAAATTATATTTACATACAATTAGCGGTTATTTTCTGTAGCACTTTCCGTACAGTCGCCTGTCCTAGAAGTTATCTAGTACTGTTCACTTGCCAAGCCCGGACTTTCCTCTGCTCCGCAGCAACCAATTGAAAACCTTCGAATTAATTTAAGAATAAATTTAATTTACTGTCAAGGTTTTTTAAGATATAACTAATTATTCATTATTTTATATTTTTTTGTTTGATCTATCTTGCTTTTTAAACTAATAATATTAATTATTAACCTAATATGTATGATCTTTGTATTATAGGGGCTGGTCCAGGTGGCTATGTTTCTGCTATCAGAGCTTCTCAATTAGGTTTAAAAGTTTGCTTAATTGAAAAGGAAAATTTAGGAGGAGTTTGTTTAAATAAAGGATGCATCCCAACAAAAGCACTTTTACACTCTGTTAAAATTTTAAAGGAAATGAAATATAGCGAAGAATTTGGAATAACTTTTAAAGAAAGGCCTACAATAAACCTTAAGAAAATGATAGAGAGTTCAAGAGATGTTGTTTCGAAATTGAATAACGGAATAAAATATTTAATCCAAAAAAATAAAATAGATTGCGTTCTTGGAGCTGCAAAATTTTTAAATAAAAATGAAATTGAAGTCTCTTTAATCGATAAAGAAGATGAAAAACAAAATATAAAAGCTAAAAATTTTATTATAGCAACTGGAGCTTCTGCAAAAAATATTCCAAATTTAGAATTTAACGAAGATCTGATTTGTAGCGCAAAAGGAGCGATGTTAAAAGAAAATATTCCAAATTCAATTGTTATAATAGGTGGAGGTGTTATTGGTGTTGAGTTTGCTTCTTTCTATTCTGCATTAGGAGTTAAAATTTTAATTTTGGAAGCTACAAATTCAATTTTATCAACAGAAGACAAAGAAATTAGAGATAGAATGATGAAAATTTTAAAAAAAGATAATATAGAAATTTTAACAAATTGCTTTGTTGATAAAATTGAAGAGGCAAAAGACAAAAAAACAGTAAAAATACAATACAAAGAAAATGAAAATTTGAAGTCAATTACCGCAGATTTTTGTATTATTTCAATAGGTATAAAACCAAATACAGCAAATTTAGGCATTGAATCAATTGGAATAAAATTAAATAAATATAATTTTATAGAAGTCGATGAACATTGTAAAACAAATATTGACAATATTTATGCAATAGGTGATGTGACAAATAAAACGCCTTGGCTTGCTCATAAAGCTTCTCATGAAGGTATTTTTGTGGCAGAACAAATTGCAAAAAGAACTAATCATAAAATAAATTATAATAATATCCCAAGTTGTATCTATTCTTATCCTCAAGTTGCAAGTATTGGCTTAAATGAGGAAAAAGTAAAAGAAATGAATTTAGACTATAAAATTGGTAAATTTAATGCAGAAGGTTGCGGCAAAGCAATAGCCAGTAAAGATGAGGATGCATTTGTGAAAATTATATTCGAAAAAAATACAGGTGAGATTTTAGGTTGTCATATTATATCAAATGATGCGAGCGAAATGATTCATTCAATATCAATTGCTAAAAATTCAGAATTAACAAATCTTGATATTATAGAGAGTATATTTCCTCACCCTTCTATCAGTGAAATGATCCACGAGGCCACTCTGGATGCAGATAAAATAGGTATTCATATTTAAAACTATATGACAGAAGATCAATCCACTGAATTAGAGAAATTTCAAAAATATTTCAAAGAAGATCATCTTATTGTTCATAATTTATCAAAAATATTATTTTTAATTTTATTAGTTTTTGGTTTTTATATTCATATACACGGAGGAATCAGACCGGGTGGAGGATTTCAATCTGGAATTATATTTTGTATAGCTATAATATCTCATGACTTATTAATGTACCAGAATCATTACAAAGATCTATTTATAGAAAAAATCAAAGTTCAATATTTCATATTCTCTGGCTTAATCTTATTTGGAGTGATACTTCTGTCTTCTTGTTTAAATTTGAAAAATTATGCATTTTATAATATAAAGAATATTAAATTATTTAACTCTTTAAATGTATTCTTCTTTGAAATCGCAATATCTTTAATTGTATTCTCAAGCTTTATAATTATATTTAAAAATATGTTTCAATTATTGAAGAAAGTAGATATCTTTAAATAAGAAACTTTTGCTTTATATTTCTTCTTATCCATTTCTTACCCCAAATATGTAAGGCTTCAGACATAATTTCTGCTTCTTCTAGATTATTATGTATTTGAATGACCTGATATTTCTCTCTTATATCTTTCTCTATTTTTTGAGATATTACATTTATAATATTCTTCTCTGGAAGAATATCGCTTGAGATTGAAAAATTAACCCCAGAAGAAATACTTAACTCTTGTAAAGCTTTGTTATTTTTTGAAATATGTATTATGTATTTCAGTTTATACAATCTTAATATAATATTTATATATGAAGATGCCATCTTATCTTCTATATCAAAATATATATATTCTAATTTATCAAGATCAAGAATTCTTGCAAGAAATTCCAAATAAGACTGAATCTCGTTCTCTAAATTAAAATACAAAAATCTATCTTCTCTTTTGCAAACAAAAAGACCTCTATTCTGAAGTATTATATTTTCATTCTCTAAATTTATAATCACATCTCTCATTTCTTCATTTTGATTTGTCTTCATGTTGATTTCAAGACTCGAATCTTCTTGGACTAGATATCTAATATTTAAACATTTCTTATTCTGTAAATTATTATCAATCTCTAATTCAGATTTGACTAAAAAAGGGTTTATTTTCTCAATATTAAAGAAATAACCGTTCGATAATTCTCTAGTCAGAATATGTTTTTCTTTGTCTTTATCTTTATATATAAATTTAGATATTTTCAGAGTATCTCTATGATTATTCTGAATATCAGAAAAAACCTCTTCATCTTTTATAATCTCTTTCATTGAAGTTTTTATTCCTGTCTTTTCAGCTTCTATCTTGAAACAATTTTCCATATTTAATAAGATATTATCTAATAAAAATTGACTAAAAATATATTTATCTTTTTCAGGTTCTTCATTGATCCTATTTTTGAAAACAAATTCTGAATAATTAGAACTAAACTTCCTCTCTAATTTTATAGTATTTTGATTTTCGATCTTTTTAAAATCTAAATTGCCTAAAATTGAATTTATAATAACTTTATCACTTTCTATATAATTCAATTTTGTAGGCAGATTTGACTTATTAATTAAATTTAACTCTAAATTATTAATATAATTTTTTAACCACAATATTAAGTTCTTAGAAATCTTAATTTCATTTAAAATAATATTCTTCTTCTTTATAAATTCATACTCTGTGTTATAGAATAAAATTTTTGAGTGCTTATCTCTTAAAAAGACAATATATTTAATATCAGGGCTAACATCAGGAGTTAGTAATTCTCGAATTTGATTAATATGTTTATTCAATTGCACATTAACAAAAGCATCTCTAATTCTTCTAACATTAAAAACATTAGATATAAAATTTTCTTCCTCTATTCCAATAGATTCGGTTTTAAAAAGAAAATGCCCTCCTCCTATATTTTTAAAGGAAATTGAGAACAGATTATTTGCTATTTTATTTTGAGTGATGAAGATCCTTATAAATTCATCAAATATATATTTCTCGTCTTCATTCAAACTACAACTCTTTGATTTAATTATCTTTAAGTTATCATCCAAAATAAGATTGTCCTCCGACAATATCTCATAATTTAACTTCTCATCTGTTAATATTAAATATCTTTCATATTCTAGATAATCAGTATCAATTTTAATTAAACCTTTATTCTTATATAATTTTAAAAAGTCTTTTAAATTTCTATTTATAACAGATATCTCTTCTTGTATTTTTTCTATTTTAATTTTAAAGATTACATTCTCTTTAATATCTTTTATTAATTTGAAAATATCTCTCTTATTAAATGCATTGTAATTAATAAATTTATTTATCTTAATTTCTTGCCTTATTTCTATTTTAGCATCTTGAAAGTCTTTCAAATTAATATTATTCTTAAATATTGCCCTACTTTGTTTTAACTTAATATATTCTCCAATTTTGTATATTTCTTCTGTATGATTAAGATAGATCACATAATCTATCTTAAAATTCTTTAGAACGTCATCTAAATATCTTATTTCTATAGGCTTTCTTTTTAAAAGTAGGTTTTCCTTATTTTTTACTCTAGAAAAAGAAATTAATATATTATCACAAAAAACAATCACAAAAAAACCTTCAGAGCTATATTTTTCTGCGAAATACTCTAATAATAAATCTGACATTTTAGAATCTTGCAGCAATAATATTGTTTTTCTTTTCTTATTTGACATTTCGATTTTTATAATTAATATGTAAATAATTATATATTTAATTTACAACAAAATTATGTTTCCTAATTTCTCTTTTTTTTCTATAGCCTCTAAAATATTTAGAGTTATTATTCTTATTGGTATATTATATATGATATATATTTTCCTAACTTCTGTTTCTGGTGGTGATAATTTTCTAAAAAAATTCTTCGAATCAATAAATAATGGAATTAAAAGTTTGTATGATTTCATTAGAAGTATCTTAAGTGGTAAAACATTAAACTTAAATTCATTGCTTAATTAATATGATATATGATGCCTTAATAATAGGAGCTGGGCCAGTTGGCTTATATGGAGGATTTAATCTTTCTATTTTAGGTATAAATTCTTTAATAGTTGATGCAAATTCTAAAGCTGGAGGGCAATGCTCTCATTTATACCAAGAAAAATTTATATACGATATACCTGCATTTGAAAGAATAAAAGCACAGGATTTAATAAATTCACTTCTGATTCAACAGAAGAAATTTCAAAATAAGATCTCTTATAAATACAATGTAAAAATTATTTCAATTCAGAAAAAAGATGACATATTTCTATCAAAAACACAAAATAATGAGATTATAAGCTCTAGGACAGTCATATTGGCAACAGGAGGGGGGTTTTTCGATCCGAATAGAATTCCCCTAAATGAGGCTATAGAATTTGAAAACAAATCTCTCTTTTATCAAGTAAATGATATATTAAAATTTAAAAATAAAGAGATTGTAATTCTCGGAGGCGGTGATTCTGCAACAGACTGGTGTTTTGAATTATCTAATATTACTAAAAAAATACATCTTATTCATAGAAGAGATAATTTTAGATCTATAAATGCAAATATTGAAAAAATAAAGCAATTAGAAAATATTGGAAAATTAACAATCTTTACTCCTTTTAAATTAACTCGAATAAACGGTGAAAATGGGTTTGTTAAGAACATTGAAATTGAAGATATCGAAGATCAAGAGAAGAACAAAAAAATTATCAATTGCGATTTTATCTTGGCTTTTTTTGGAATAAAAAATGATAATACTCTTATGAAGAATTCAAACATAGAAACAAAATTTAATTTAATTCCAGTAAATATTGAAGATATGTCTACAAACATAGAAGGTATTTTTGCAATAGGAGATAGCGTGAATTATAAAAATAAATTGAAGTTAATAATGACAGGGTTTAGCGAATCTACAATTATGTCTCATTCTGTTTATAGATTTCTTTTCAAGAAAAACCCTAATTTTCAACATTCAACATTTGTTTTTAATTAACCTATTAAGATTACAACCTACCTAATAGGTATTATTTTTTACAACTTATTGACAATAATTTTATATCACATTATAATTATGAGTGTTTATTATGAATTTATTAAAAATATTTCTCTTCTCTAGTTTCTTCTTCTCTCTGAACTATTTAGCCTCAACAGAGGAAAAAAAGAAATTAAAAATCATCTCAGATGGTCAAATTTCAGTTAATCCAAAAAGTAGCACTGAGGACAAAAAAGTTGCCGCACCTGTTAATTCAACTCAAAATAACACTGTGAATTCCAAAGAAAAAGTCGACATCCTTGAGAAATATAAATTAAAAGACTATAGAGCTGTGATTGAAGCGTATGAAAAAGACCCAAATGCTATGCAAAATGATGAAATCTCAAGAGTATTGGCTGGAATTTCTTATAGAGAATCTAATCAAAATGAAAAAGCTGTCGAGGCTCTAAATTTCCTCTCTAAAAATGATAAAATAAATCAAAGAGTTTCTTTAGAAAGAGCTGTTGCTTGTTTCAAAATGAGAGACGAAAAATGCGTACTGTCCGAGATTAATAAATTAGAAAGTTCCGGAGAATTACCAGATCAAGTTAAAGAATTTATATCAAATATGAAGTCTAACGTAGGAAAAATGAACCAGAAAATCTTTTATGGCTCTATAGGAGCTAGCTTCTTGTACGATTCTAATCCTCTATTATCATCGCTACAGTCAAGTATTATTTTATACGGTTTCAATTTTAATAATACTCCAAGTGCGCCTGATATCGGCGTAATGAGTAATGCGTTATTTGGCTATAATTATAAATTTGACAACGGAATTACTATATTTGGGTCTTCTAATTTAAGTTATGTAGGTTATCAACAAACTCAAACAAGAAATACTTTTACGACAGCTATTTCACAGGGTGTATCTTATAGAATCAAAAATATAACATTCAGCTTGCCAGTCTCATATAATAATTTAGCTATAGGAAGTTCTACTATAGGCAATCCAGCTGACCTATTCTTACAATATTATTCTTTAAGTCCTTCTTTTGAATATAAGAATTCTCTCGACATAACATTCAAATCAACCTTTAGATTTAATCAAAAATTCTTTACAAGGCAATTAAATTCAAGAAATAGTATTGTTTATATGTTTGACCAAGCTATGTACACTAATGTAGGTAAATATAACACTATATTATATGGTTCTATAGGTGGTGGTTATGAAGACGCTCAAGACAAACTTTGGACCAATTATTTTGGATCGGCAAGTATCGCGATTCGTCAATATGTACCTATAAAATCTATCTTAACTTACTACGAACTTTCTTACGGTTTGAATGCTTTGAGCTATATAAATTATTCAGATATGCTACAAACTAAAAGATTAGATTTTTATAATTCTGTTAAAGTTTCAGCTCATGCTATATTATTCAACAGAATTGATATGTATATAAGTTATATATTTGAGAGAAATATTTCCAACAGTTCTTTGTATGATTTTTGGAGACAGCGTGTAATGACTGGTTTCAATTTGATGTTTTAATTCAGAGTAGTTAAAATAAATAAATTATTAATAATATCAATAATTTATCAATAATTGGTTTGCTTTAAAACTAAATATCTCCTTGTTATTTTTACCTATAATAATATGATCTATTACAGATATTTCAATAACATGTAAGGCTTTTTCTAATTCTTCTGTTATCTTTAAATCGCTCTCGGAAGGCTCGATCGAACCAGATGGATGATTATGAGACAAAATAACATATTTTGTATTACTTTGAACGACTTTCTTGATAAAATCTCTTTTATATACATAAACTTCATCAATAGTTCCAGAAGAAATATGAATGTCTTCTATCAATCTGTATTTTGTATCTAAGCATAAAACATGAAATTCCTCATAATTTATACTTCCTATTCTAATTTTCAAATACTTGATCACTTCACTCCAATTTCTTAAGATATTTTCTTTAGATAACTCTTGAATACAATTCCTTGTCGAAATCTCTTTATTAAGTCTTAAAAAAAAGAGAAGAGAATCTGGATTGCCTATAAATTCAGATAATTCTTCTCTTTTTGCAATAGTAATTCCTGATAAATTTTTAAATTTATCAATCATCTTTTTTGCTATAGGCTTTACATCAATCCTAGGTATTATATAAAAAAGAATCATCTCAAGAATATCATAATCTAAAAAAGAATTTGGGTCTCCATTTAAAAATCTTTCCTTGGTTCTTTTTCTGTGGTCTACATAGAATTCTTTCTCTTTCTTTAAAACAACTTTTTCTATTTCTTGAATAGACTGATTCAAATTATTAAAAATAAAAGATAAATTTACTTCTTCATTTTCCGAACGAATAATAGAATTACTTAAAGATGTATTACTTTCTGTTATTTTATCTAGAGTGGAGGAGAAAACCTTTGATAAATCTTTATTTATCATTTTTATTGATTATTACAGGAGTTAAAAAATAATTATCTTCATTTATAGTCGTATTCTTGAATATATCTTCTTTTGACCCTGAATTTATTTTCATATTCAAAAAATGACCCTGAACTTCCTGATCTTCTATCGTTGTAAATAATGGCTCAACATTATCTGTGTTAATTTGTGATATTTTATTGATAATGCCTAAAAATTCATTAATATCTTTATTAGATTTAGCTTCATTAAGAGTTAAGTCTATCTTTATTGATTTAGAAATTAATCTCAAATCTTTAAACATAATTTTTTTTATTGATATAAAAAATAAAAATCAAATTTATTCTTGAATTTTATTAAAATAATGTTCCTTTTTAAAAAAGCTATGAAAGATATATATCTGAAAAATTTCAAAATCTCAAATGAATCCCCTTTTGTCTTTATAGCTGGGCCTTGTCAAATTGAATCTCTTGAGCATTCTAGAAAGGTGTGCGGTTTTCTTGTTAACTTATGCAATAAATTAGACATTCCTTTTGTCTTCAAATCCTCTTTCGATAAAGCAAATAGAACAAGCCTTAAAGGAAAAAGAGGTATTGGATTAGAAAAATCTATTGAAATTTTCCAAAAAATCAAAGAAGAATTCGATTGCCCTATATTAACAGATATTCATAATGAAGAACAATGCAAAAAAATAGGGCAATATGTTGACGTTCTTCAAGTCCCAGCATTTCTTTGCAGACAAACAGACCTAATTGAAGCTGCGGCAAAATACGGTAAGATTGTAAATATAAAAAAAGGGCAATTTTTAGCACCTTGGGATATGAAAAATGTAGCTCAAAAAGCCGTAGATTTTGGAAATGAGAATATTATGATAACAGAAAGAGGCTCCTCCTTTGGTTATAATAGATTAGTTGTTGATATAACAAGCCTGCCTATTATGAGAGAATATAAATTTCCCTTAATTATAGATGCAACACATGCAGTCCAACAACCAGGCGGACTTGGTCTTTGTAGTGGAGGAAATAGAGAGCTTGCTCCAATAATTGCAAGAGCTGCAATAGCTTCTTCTAAAATTGCAGGCGTCTTTTGTGAAGTTCATGAAGATCCAGATAATGCACCAAGTGACGGCCCTAATATGTTAAATTTCCAGATGACAGAAAATTTACTAAAAATTTTAAAAGAACTTGATCAAATCTCAAAGCAAAATTAATTCATGTCCACTATATTCGCTCCAATAACTTCAATTGGAGGAGCTATAATTACTATTAGAATTTCTGGTGTTGGATTTATGAATTTCTTTGAATATTTTAATATAAATTTTAAGAAAATAGAACCAAGATTTATAAAATTAATTAAATTAAAAGATAACAATGAATTTCTGGATGAAGTCCTTTTAACTTACTTTGAGAAAGAAAAAAGCTTCACAGGAGAAGATGTTATTGAAATTTCTATACACGGAAGTAAATTCATCTTTAATAGATTATTAAATATATTATCAAAATTAAATAATTTTAGGTTTGCAAAAGAAGGTGAATTCACAAGAAGAGCTTTGATAAATGGCAAAATTAATTTACTTGAAGCAGAAGGAATAAATTATATAATTAAGTCTGAAACTAAAGAACAGCATAATTTGGCAAAACAATTTTTAACAGGAGAGGCTTCTTCTAAATATCAACATTTAAGAAATAAGATTTTAGAGATTCTTTCTATTTCCGAAGCTTTGATAGATTTTTCAGATGAGGATTTACCAACTGAACTAGAAAGAAAAATTGAAAAACTAAAAAATGAACTTCTAGATATAATACAGCAATTTAATAATAAGAATAACCTAGATGCAATTGAGAATGGAATAAAAGTTGGTATTTTTGGCAGACCTAATGCAGGAAAATCAAGCCTAATGAATTATATCTCAAATGAGGAAGTTGCAATAGTTTCAAATATTGCAGGCACCACAAGAGATCTAATATCAAGCTATAAAATAATTAAAGGTATAAAAGTTAAATTTATAGATACAGCAGGATTAAACGATTATAGCGAGGATTTAATTGAAAAAATTGGAATAGAGAAAACAAAAAAAACTATAAATACCGTAGATATTAAGATATTTGTTATAGATTCTCCAGAATTCCTAAAAGAGAAAGATTTCGCTCTTTTCGATAGCCTCTCTGGTAATGATTTTATATTATTTAATAAAATAGAGCTCCTAAAGAAATCTGAATTATTAAATTTAAAAACAAACAATTATATTGCTAATATTTCCAAAAAATCTAATATATTTTTTATATCTATTCTAGAAAATATTAATATCTCATCATTTGCTCAAAGATTAGAGCATATCTTAAAAACAAAGATTGAAAAAACTAACAGTATTTTAATTTTAAATGAAAGACATTCAATTCTATTAAAAAATGCTTATGATGTTATTGAAAAAACCACTCTAAATAAAGGGTTAGAGATATTCTCGGAAGAGATTAAAATTAGTATCTCTTATTTAGATGAATTAATAGGAAGTATAAATAATGAGAATATTCTTGATAAAATATTTTTAGATTTCTGTATCGGTAAGTAAATAATCTTTATTCTGAAATTTTAAAATCCAAAGTCACTTGAGACTGAATCTTTTGCATTAAATTAATATTTCTATCTTCTATTTCTTTTTTTGTTAATTTCTGCCCTTGAATCGAAGAATTTATAAATAGCATAGATATAAATTGCATTTTGATGCATTTAGAAAATAATTCATAATTTATACTGTGTATTTCGGCTATATGTCTATTAAATTTTATCTCCTTTTCAACTGATCTGATATATTCTTCGAAATTAATTCTATTCTCTTCTAGAACATCTATCATTTTATTTTTCTCAAAGAATGCAAATTGCATCATACATTGCATTAAATTCTGCATAGCGTATGTTTGATTTTCAGTGATGCATTTTTCTAAATTTTTACTTTTATTCTCTGTTAAACATTTTATTTTAGCAAAATCATATACATTTTGAGTTGTAATAATCTCTCCGTCGACAGAAACTAATATTTCAGGTTTGTTTCTATCAATTATTCCTGTTTTGAAGAATTGAGAACAGTCAACTTTACAATTGTAAAATATATAAATAAAAACAAATATAACGCCCTTCATATTATATTAGAAGATTTCAGCCCTAATAATTCAAGAATACTAATAGTGATATCTCTTTGTTTTACGCTGTTTATTTCCATTTCTTTATTCTTTATTTTTAAATTTATGTGTAAAGATTGCTCTGTGCTTTGATTATGAGGTTCTTCTTTCTCTTTTAATTTTCTAAAAATTAAATCTGTAATCTTTTTATCGAAAAAATTCAAGAATCTTTTATTTACTTTAGTAGATAGACTTTGAATAAGCGAGGCTTCTTTTGCAGATTGAATTGCATTAACGTATGATTTTAGATATTCTGTAAAATAACTCTTCAAATCTTTTGTGTCATTTATAAAAATATTCAAATCTAATATCGAATTATTTAACTGATTTTCATCTAAGACTATATCACCTTTTGTTATTACAAATATATCTGTCGTATTTATATGCAATTCTCTAATTTTTATCTTTGACTTCTTGCTATTCATATCAAGCTTTAACACCAAAGGCTTGTTAAGTTGATGTTTGTATCTTAAATCAGCAAGAATGAATATTTCATTCGAGTCTTTTATTTCTTTATCTAAAAAGAATTTAAATTCCATTAAATTAAACTTAAATTCTTTATCATTATTATATAGAATATTTGAAGTAAAACTAGAGAGAATTGCCTCTTTATTAAAGATTTTAATCAAAAGAAAAAGACTGTTTGAATTTGAAGAATATTTAGATTGTATGTTTTCAATTTTTATATTCTCAAAAGAGAACTTGGGGTTCTTGATTTCTATTTCAGTTAATGATTTTAATTTTACAGATACAAATTCAGCTTCAAAACGATATTTTTTATCTTCTATTGAAGTTATATTATTAAATAAGATATAAGGAGAAAAATTAATCTTAAGATTATCTCTGTATACAATGCTATAATCTTTATATTTTATTACATTTTTTAATTTAACATTAAATATATAAAGTGGAAATAAAATCTGAACAGCTATTTTAAATAAAAACAACAATAAGAAGCCCAAAATACATAAAAAGAAGAAATGAATTATTCTTTTTATGTATTTATTTTGTTTTAAATTTTTTAAAAAATAAACCATTTTATTTGATTAAAATATCTTCCGCCTCCGACATATCTCTGATTGAAGATAATGAGAATTGATTTCTCTTTTGATTTACTTGATCTAAGTTTAAATTTTCAGAACTAATCTTTTTTTTATCATGATCTTTAATAACTTCTTTTCTTCCAAGTTTATTAATCGAAGAAATTGGTGGAGTTTTCTTGAAATCATCAAACATATTTATTTATTTTTATGTTTCTTTTTCCCCTGCTTCTTAATTGTATGTTCGTTTTTTACTTCCAATTTTTCCTCTACTAGGATGTTTTTATCATCTTTATGCTTATATTCTTTTATAAGCCTTTCCACGTCTAGATCTTTACAATTTCCAATTATATTCAAATCATCTTCTGACATAGAAATAGTACATGCATCATAATTCTTTGATATGAATTTGTCCACTTTATAAAATCTATCAGATAGAAAAAATTTTAAAATAACAGCTAATATAATGAATGCAATTATAAGTCTTATTGGAAATAATATTATCTTTAAAACTAACAAAAGAATCGAATAAATAAAAGAAAAAATACAAGAAAGGACAAGATTGTTTTTTATAAAAGAGCAAAATTTGCTCTCTTTAAATCTATTAAAAAAACAATTAGTAGATTTATATTTTTCTTGGCAACATCCTTCAGTCATAAATTTAATTAATTAAAAAAATTATAATAAAAAAAATACTAATGTCAAGATTAATTCTAAAAGCTCAAAAATAATAGGAGGCATCTTTTTGTTTACAGAGTAAATAATTTATTAATTGATAAAAGGTTCTCCATTAAAATTAATTGCATTTTGGAATTTCGTACTGCAATGTTCTAAATTTTTATTACAACCTGGGTGTATTGTATAATTTTGATTTATTTTTAATTGATAATTAGAATTATTTATAAAAGATATTTGAAGAGGGTTGGAGTTGTCTGTAATTTCAAATATTTCTCCGGTATCTAGAATTATCTTACCAAATTGAAAATATTGCGTAATTTTGATTGTATGACTTCCTACAAAAGAATTAATTGAAAGCACTTTAAGTATTGCACCTATCATTTTTAATCTTTCTAAATCTATTTTACATCTTGAATCTCCTAATTTATTTCTGCAATTTAAAGAGAAAAAATCCCCAATATTAGATTCTAGTTTTCTTACTATATGACGACATATAATTGTAAATTGATATTTATTGATTTTCTGATATTCTAATAAAAATCCTCTATATACAATACTTGAAGAAGAATCTTTTTGTATTTTTTTTATTATAATGTTGCCTCTATTATTCTTCAAAATATCTTCATTTTTCAAGAAAATATCAAAGGAAATATCTTGAAAATTAGAGCTAATTGAATTAAAAGATAGATCCCCCAAACTAACACCGGCTTCGTATATTATATTATTTATAATTATATCTTGCTCGTTGTTTGTTATGAATATAGTATCTCCAATTTCTATAAGGTATAAATTTGAAGATTGTTTTAAGTTTATCATAGAATTTCCTGTAAAAAGATTGAATCTGATACAAAGTTATTATAACTGACAATTTTAGAAGAAATTATATCTTGATCGAATCGCACTTTTGTCAAAATCTTTGCTGATATTGAAATAACATCATCTATCTTAAGAGGTTTATTTAGAATTAGAACAGTATCATTAATTGAAAAATCACTTTCAATTAATTTTGCAGAATTTATATAAATAGAATAATCTTCAGATTCATCAATTATTACTGGTTTCTTCACTGTAAAATTCTGGCAAGAAAAAGATTTAAAAATATCAAAAGAAGTCTTAACTCCGTCGCCCACTCCTAATACTTCCTCTGTAAGTATTTCAATTGGGTCTTTTATATAAAAAGAAGAACATCTCCCTTTTGTTAAATAGAAAAATGTTTTTATTTTATTAAAATCATTTTTTGATAATGTATCTCCTGTTATTTCATATCTTAATCTTGGCATTAGCCAATTTTGATTTCTGAATTCTGTTTTATTTTTTGTAACATTAACTTCTGTTGAGAATTCAATTGTCGCTTTTATTGCACAGGATAAATCTGCTGGGAAATAAATATTAAGGAAATTTTCTTCTGTCATAAATAAAATTTAGACTGAAAAATATAAATATGGAAGCAAAATAATAAAGTTAAAACGACGATTTTAAATATTAAATTTATTTAATTAATAAAGAATTTGCAGTCATCTCTTTTGGTTTTTTTATATTCATAATATCCAAGATTGTAGGAGCTATATTCGAAAGCCCCCCTTTTTCTTTTTTTAAATTAAATTTATCATTTGATATTATACAAAATGGAATTTTAGAAGTTGTGTGAGCTGTATGTATTGCGAGCTCTGTGCCCATATTTTCGATATTACCGTGGTCTGAAGTTAAGATTATAATATACTTCTCTTGTAACCCTAAATCTACGAGCTTTTCTAGAAATTTATCAACATGTTCAATTGCGGAAGCGGTAGCTTCTAAATTACCAGTATGCCCCACCATATCACAATTTGGTATATTTATAAATATTACATTTGTTTTATTTATAATTTCTTTTTCTACATTTTGCCACACTTGCTTTATGGACATTTCTGGCATTAAATCATAAGTTTGCACTTTTGGTGAATTTATCATAATTCTTCTCTCTTTTCTAAATGGCTTTTCAATAAGCCCATTTAGAAAAAATGTAAGATGTGGGTATTTTTCAGTTTCTGTTATCTTTACTTGAGAAAGACTTTCATTTGCTATAACTTCTGATAATGTATTTTTTAATGTATCTTGTTGAATAATAACATTAATATCTTTCTGCCAAGACTCATCTAAATCCGCAAAATAATTTGTCATTGTGAATTTCTTTAATTGCAAAAATTCTTTTCTATAAAATTCAGAATTCGAGTTAAAGAAAGCAGAACAAATCTGTCTCATTCTATCTGTCCTAAAATTAACAAATAAAACAGCATCATTCTCTTTAATTGAATATTCGATATTTTGAATACCAAAAGGCTCTATAAATTCATCTGTAATATTATTTGAGTAAGAATCTAATATGCCTTCGCTAGCTTTTTTATAAAACTTAAGAGGTTTTAATATATTCTGAAATGCTAATTGAGTTTTTTCTAACTTCATATCTCTGTCCATTCCGTAATATCTTCCACAAATTGTCGCTATTTTTACATTTTGTAAATTATCATCTTCTATAACTTGCTCTAATTTTCTTACTGAATGTATAGAATCTTTTGTACCACAATCTCTCCCATCTGTAAAAAGATGCAGGAAAACTGAATTATTTAAACCTATTTGTTTAATTAGAGAATAAAAATGCTCCTCATGAGAATGAACTCCTCCTGAAGAAAAAAGACCAATTATATGAATTGAATTAGCCTCTCGTATCAATTTTAACTGTTCTTTTGGTATTATTGTTTCATTTATCATTTTTTTTCTGATAATTTCTAAAGATTGCGTAGAAATTCTACCAGAGCCTATTGTTAGATGCCCTACTTCAGAATTTCCCATCTGGCCTTCTATTAAGCCCACGCTGTTGCCTGAAGCATCTAAAAAAATTGTAGGAAAATTGTTAAAAATCTTATCAATATTTGGTTTTCTTGCATAATCTAATGCATTAATTTTACCTTCTATTTTTTCTAAAGAAAAGCCATCGAGTATGCAAAGAATAATATTTTTATTATTTCTCATTGACTTATTTTGTTTTTTTAAATTATAATTTTTCTATTGTAAAATTATTATTTGTATATATACATAAATTAGAAGCTATTTCCATAGATTTCACTCCAATTTCTTCAATTGAGAGACTTGTATTTTTGTACAAAGCGGTAGCCGCAGATAATGCAAATAGACTACCACTACCAATAGATGCTATATTTTGCTCCTCTGGCTCTAATATTACTCCGTCTCCGCTTAATACAAAAATACTGTCTGTGTCTGCAACAATAAGTTCGGCTTCTAAATGCCTAATAGCTCTATCTGTTCTCCATTCTTTCATTAATTCGTAGCAAGCTCTATTTAGATTGCTAAAATCTTTTAATTTCTTCTCAAGTCTATCAATTATAGTAAAAGCGTCACCTGGAGAGCCTGCAATCCCAACTAAAATATTTTTATTGATTCTTTTTATTTTTTTTGCATTATGTTTTACTATAAAACTCCCTCTTGAAACTTGGCTATCTGCTATCATAAAAACAGAATTTTCTTTCTTTAAACAAAGAACAGTTGTTGCTCTTGTTTTATCTTTTTCATCCATAAGAAATTAGAAGTAAGATTTAACTTTTAATCTGGCTGATTTACCTCTTAATTCTCTTATAAAGTAAAGTTTTGCTCTTTTTACTTTATGAGATTTTAATTTATTGACAAATTTAATTCTTGAGCTATTTATTTGAAAATTTCTCTCAATTCCTGTATTTCCTTCTCCTATTTTTCTTACAATAAAATTAGAATTTATACCTTTTCTTCTTTTTGCTATACATAGACCTCTGAATTCCTGAACTTTTGTACCAGTTCCTTGATCTATTTCTACTCCAACACAGACTTCATCTCCAAACGAGAAAGAGTCAAAATTTACATTAGGATTTCTTTTTTTTGCATTAAACTTTTCTATTAAAGGATGTGTCATATTTTATAAAGCTCTAAATTGAATATAAAAAGCTTTACAAATAATTTGCAAGTATTAAGTTTATATTTTATGCAAGATGAGAAATCACAATATAGACAGAATGTTGGTTTATGTATATTGAATAAAGAAGGATCTATATTCACAGGAAAGAGAATAAAAGCCAATAATGATAACGAAATATTCCTAAATAAACATTGGCAAATGCCTCAAGGCGGAGTAGATTCTCTCGAAGATGAAAAGATTTTACTTATTGGAATGTATAGAGAGTTAAAAGAAGAAACTGGAATAGATGAAAATCAAGTAGAAATCCTAAAGAAAAGCTCTAAAATGAGATATAACTTCCCAGAAGAGATTATGCAGAGAAATAAACTCCTAAATAAAAATCATTTTATAGGGCAAGAGCAAATTTGGTTTTTATTGAAATTTCTAGGAAATGATAGAGATATAGATATAAATCAAGATGCCCACCCTGAATTTTGTGAATGGAAATGGAGCACTAAAGAATTTATCATAGATAATATTATTGAAATGAAAAAAGAGATTTACTTGCAAGTATTCGATGAATTTAAATTGTAATCATTTTTAAAAATTCAACACTCTAAACTCTGTCACAGTAGATTCAAAGTAAAGTCTAAAAATCTTCTTTATAATGATAAATAGAGATGAGAAAATTAATTTACAAAATTAAAAAAATAAAAATTCTATAAATTTTAACAATAAGAAAGGCATATTAAAAATTAAGATTGCATTAATATAATTCTGCAATCTTATAATATAGAATTTATTAAGGGTATATTTTATATAAATATTTCCAAATATAAAACCTAAAAGCGTTGTAAGGTAGAAAATTTGAGTAATAATATCAGAGCAGAAACACCAAATAATAAAATAATAAAAAACTCTTTCTTTTGATTTAATTTTTAGAAATATTCCAAAACCTATATTTCTAATTAAAAGGTGGATCAACCACGAAATTGAAAAGAAATTTACAAAGAATAATGTAAATGAAGATAATAAAAATAATAAGAATTTTACCCTCATAGATTAATATAGTTATAAGGCGCTACATTTGAAGCTTTTATAAATTCATTTATATAGGAAATATCGCTTTTTTCTAAATCTGTTGGCTTTCCATCCCATATAAAATTTCCATCTTTTAAAACTAATATTCTGTCTGAAATTCTCAAAGCAGAATGTAAATCATGAGTTATAGTAACAATTGTCGCTTTGCTTATATTTTTTACCTGATTTATTGTCTTATTTAATAATTCTGAAATTATAGGATCTAAACCAGAAGTAGGTTCATCTAACAATATAAGCTCCGGTCCCTGCATAAGAACCCTTGCTATTGCGACTCTCTTTTGCATTCCACCTGATATTTTATTTGGAGAGTCATGAAAACATTCAGGAGGAATTTTTACAGCCGATAATATTTCTTTAGCTTTTTCAATTGCTATTTTTTTATTATTATTTTTAACAAATAAATCAAAAAAACAAACATTTTCAATAACGGATATATCTGAAAATAAACCACAGTTCTGAAATAGAAAACCAATCTTCTTGATTATTTTCTCCTTTTCTAGGTCTGGCATTTTAAAAGTCTCAATATTATTATATTTTAAGCTTCCAGAATTAGGTTCAGACAACAAACCTAAAATATTTAAAAAGACAGACTTTCCCATTCCACTTTGCCCAAGAATTACAACAGATTCTGATTTTTTAATATCTATGCTAATATTATTAATAATATTTTTGGCTCCAAAAGATTTTGTTAGATTCTTTACTCCTATATCGAAACCTGTGGACATGCTATAAATCTTTAATAAATTTTATTTCTTTAATCTTTGATCTTTTATTGAGATCTTTAATTACCTCGAAATCTTTCACAACATAACCTATAATAATCATATTAGGATTATTATCGAAATACGACATATCTTCTTCCATTATAAATACAATATCGTATGTTTTATTTGGTTTTAAAAGTAAAGAAACAACTCCAGCTTTATGAGTATATTTTATAACATCTCTTGTAATTGGAACCTCTATTTTCATTTTATCATTCTTATTTTGACATTCAATTACAGAAAGAAGATTTTTCTCTATTTTTCTTAAAGAGCAGTTATTATTTGAGTAATAATCTGACTTTATTATTTCTTTAAAATTATTGTAATAAGCTTGATTGGAATCTTCAAGTAATTTAACAAGAAAAAAAGAATCATCTTCCAATTTGACAATAATAGTATTTCTCTTGTTTATTTCTTGTTTTTTTAAATTAAAAGACCTAGAATAAATATCTTTCTTAAAAACAACAAAAACAAACAAAATAAGAGAGATAAGAAAATAAATCTTATCAAATTTTATATCTGCAAACAACTTTCTTGTAAAGAATTTATAAATTTTTAATAACAACATTGCTTTTTATGAAAAAACCTTTTAATTAAAAAGCAAATTTTATAAATTTTTTATCATATTATGTATAAAAAAGAGATTAAGTGGTCAGATGAGAGAAGAACATCCCTAATAATACAAAGAAATTTTCTTCTGCTCTTTGTCTCGGTCTTATCAACAGCTGTTTTAATTAGTCTTTTCTTAATTAAGAAATTAAATGACGAGAGAAAAGTAGAGCCATACTTAATTGAATATAATAAAATAGATGGCACTTTAGCAGTTATAGATTCAAGCACAAAAAAAGAATATACAGCACAAGAATCAGTAATAGAATCTTTAGCAGTTGAATATATTAAAAGCAGAGAAGGCTTGAACATGGCAATAATAGAAGACAATATCAACAAAATAAGAGTATTCTCTCTTAAAGAAGTCTATAAGAGTTTTTTAGATGAGATTGCAACTAAAATATCAAATATGCAAGCAATGGGTAAAAATGCAAGAGTAAATATAACAATTAATTCAATTACTCATTTAGCAAAAAATAAAATAGAAATTAAATTCAAGTCTCAACTAGTAAATGACGTTTCTTCTCAAAATATCAGATATCTAAAAGCTATCATAGTATTTGAATTTTATGACGGAGAAATGATTTTTGAAGATAGAGTGCTTAATCCTTTGAATTATCAAGTGACATTTTATAAGATATTCGAAGAGAAGAAGGTTGAACAAGAAGATCAAGAAAATAAAGCAACTGTATATGACAACCCTGCTTAATATATTATTTTTGAGCATTATTTCTTTCAATGTTATTGCCGAAGAAATTCTTATAGATAGCAGAATCAAAACATCTCTATATCAAAATGGAATAGTCTATAATCTAATTTTAAAGCCAAATTATCAAACTATTATAGAGTTTGCTAAAAATGAAGAAGTCGAGTTAATGGCATTTGGAGATAGCTATGGCTGGGATATAAAACCAATGGGAAATAAATTTTTTATAAAACCATTGGAATACAATCTAAAAACAAATCTACAGATCTTCACTAATAAAAATAGGTCTTATTTATTTGATATAAGCTCTTTAGATATAGAAGACCCTGATATAGAAGATACTGTATATAATTTAAAATTCTTCTATCTAGAAGATGCTTCAGACCCTAGTATAAAACTTATGAATAGGGATAAACCAGAAAGAAATAATGATATAAACAAAGAATCTAAAAATAAAATAGATAATTCTCTTTCAAAAAAAGATGATGTAGCAATTAAAAAACCTGAAATTACAAATAAAGAGCCTGTAAATAAAGTAACTCTCGAGCTATCAAAAGATAAAAAAATTAATACAGAATATTCTTATTCGAATAAATCCCCAGAAGAAGATAACGAGAAAATCATTCCTCTAAGAGTTTTTGATGACGGCAAAAAAACATACTTCCAGTTTAGAAATCAGAATTATCAAGTTCCTTTAATTTATGACGTCTCTAGAACGGGCAATGAAACCCTTCTAAATAGCTATGTTGTTGGAGATTTTATTGTTGTAGATGGGGTTTCGGCTCAATTTGCGTTAAGATTAAAAGATGACATAACTGGAGATTATTTAACATGTGTATTTAGAGATTCTTTATTGTCTAAGCTCTATAATTTATAAGAAATGATAGAAAATGATAATCTCAAAATAATAAAATCAAACATTGTAAGGATTATTTCAAGTTATCTCAAAATTACAAGATCAGGAGTAAATAAATATAAAGCAAATTGTCCATTTCATAAGGAAAAAACACCTTCTTTTCACATAGATGATTATAATCATTTTTATAAATGTTTTGGTTGCGGAGTTGGTGGAGATTCTTTGAATTTTCTGCAAGAATTCTTAAAAATAGATTTCCAAGAAGCTATAAAATTAGGGTCTCAAATTCTAGGCTTAAAATTAGAAGATAATTTTAAAACAAAAAATATAAATCAAATCAAAAAAGAAGATAAATATTATGCATTGAATAAAGATTTAGAAGATTTCTTGCACAAGAAATTAATATCTTCAAAAATAACAATAAAATATCTAACAGATAGGTCTATATCCGAAGATTCAATTAGAATTTTCAAATTAGGGTATTTTAATAATTGCAAAGAAATTATTGATTTCTTGAAAGATAAAAATCACTCATTGACAGATGCTATAGATTTGAATATTATAAGAAAAAATAAAAATGACGATTTCTTTTCTATGTTCGAAAAAAGATTAATAATTCCAATAAAAGATAAAAAAGGAAGAACTATAGCATTTGGAGGCAGAACAACAGAAAAGAATGATGAGAGAGCTAAATATGTTAATTCTGCAAATAGTGATATCTTTAAAAAAAATGAAAACCTCTTTAATATAGATAAAATTTACAATTCAAATAATGAACTCTTTATTTGTGAAGGTTATATTGACGTAATAATGCTGCAACAAAATAATTTCAGAGCCATAGCATCATTAGGTACAGCTTGCAATCAAGAGCAAATCCAAGAAATCTTTAAAATTAGCAAAGAAGTTTATCTTTGTTTTGACTCGGATGATGCGGGGCAGAAAGCAAGTCTGTCATTTATTAAAAAGGCATTGGAAATTTTAAAACCAGAACAAAATTTAAAAACAATAGAACTATATGAAGCGAAAGATATAGATGAATTTCTTAAAAAGAACTCAAAAGCAGCATTTACAAATTTAATTAAAAAAGCAGAAGAGCCAAATCAATATATATTTAATAATTCTATTAAGAGATTTAACTTATCAAGCCCAAGAGAGAAAACCTTACTTACAAACGAACTCAATGAATTTGTCGCAATAATAAAAGATGCTGATCTTGCTAGAAATTACAAAGAATTTTTTAAAGATAAGATGTATCAACTAAAATATTCTAAATATAATAATAAAAACATTCAAATCTCAAAAATGAGAGGTTCTTTATATGAACAAAATTTAAAAAGATTGAAAAATATCATTGAAAGTAATCAAGAATTAATATTAGATCAGCAGATCATAACTTCTATATTCAAATCAAATATAAAAGAGTTAATTGAATGTATCGAAATAAAAAAAGATGTCTTAATAAAAGATCCAGAAGAAGATCTTTCAAAAAAAGAGTTAGCTTTATATTTAATAAATACATTGAATAAAGATGAAACTCAAAATGAAGAAAATAAAAATATGAAAAATAAAATTACAAGAAAAAATATCCTTGACAAAAAAAAGAAAATAAATGACTATTAATTTTAAAACAATGAACAAGGTAAAAAAAATATTCTATATATTTATTGCATTAATTCTATTTATATCTTCTTGTTTATCTGTGTTTAATTTTCTAGCAATGAAAAATCAAAGACAAGTCACAACCTCAAGATCATTCAATGAAAACAAAGAAATTCAGAAAGAAGATTATAACTCTATTATAAGAAAAGTCTCAGAGTCTGTTGTTAGCATTAGAGTTACCAAAATTGAAGATATAAAAAACCCAATAACAAATAATTTATTTTCTCAAAATTCATTATTTAATCAGGATAATTTTGATCTGGAAGAATTATTACCTCCTATTATGCAACCTAAAAAGAAAAGAATATCTGTCTACGGATCTGGTTTTGTAATATCTGAAGATGGATTAATAATTACAAATTATCATGTCGTAGAAAATGCAAAGAAAATTAAAATTTCTTTTCTAAATGACGAAGATTATTTTGCAGAAATTATTGGAATTGACCCTATGACTGATATAGCTCTACTTAAAATAGAAGGAAAGAAAAAATTTAACTTCCTCGAATTTACAAAATCAGAAAATATCAAAGTAGGAGATAAAGTATTAGCAGTTGGCAATCCTTTTGAGTTACAAGGAACTGTTACTGCTGGTATTATTTCTAGCTTAGGAAGATCTATCAATACATCTCTAGATGTAGATTTCATACAAACAGATGCGGCAATTAATTCAGGAAATTCAGGAGGGCCTATGATAGATATAAACGGAAGCGTTATAGGTATCAATACTGCGATAGTTACTCCAAGTGGAGGAAATGTAGGTATAGGTTTCGCAATTCCTTCAGATAAAGCAATATCAATTATAGAACAGATAAAGAATGGAAAAGAAATAAACAGAGGTAGATTAGGAGTGATCATACAACCAATTACCGAGGATTTTGCAGAAGCGTTATCTATGAAAAATGATATGGGAGCTTTAGTTGTTGATATTGACATTAATTCGAATGCAGCTAAAAAAGGAATAAAAAAAGGCGATGTAATTTTATCCGTTAATAACATTAAAATAAAAAACTTCTCTCAATTACCTTCAATTATATCTACATTTAAACCAAATGAAATTGTAAAGTTGGAAATTACAAGATACGGAGAGAAAAAGAATTTTGAGATTGAATTAATGAAAAGAGAATCTTTTATTAAAAAAGAAAAGAAAGAAAAAATCTCCGATAATAAAATAGAATATTTCCAAGAGATTGGGATTAAAGATTTAAGTGATAATATGAAAAAATTTTTCAGAATAGATAAAGATGCGCAAGGAGTAATTATATTTGATATCAAGAACATTAGAACCCTAGAGCAAGATCAACTTCAAATAGGGGATATTATAACACAGATCAATGAAACAATTATTAAAAATAAAGTAGATTTCAAAAAAGTAATAAATAGTCTAGCTAATAAAACAGCTGTCTTTTACGTAACAAGAGATGGAATGAATTCTTTGATGGCAGTATCTATTAAAGAATAATTATTATGAAGAGAAATTTTTTATTTTATTTTTTTGTTTTGTTTGCATTTACTAAATTAGAAGTTTTTGCAATAGACAAACCAGCGGTTAAAGTTATAGAAAATATGCTAGCTAATCTAGTAAAGATATCTGATTCAAAAAAGATAGAACTTGAAAAAAAGAAGGATTTATCGAATTTATTTTATTCCCAAATAGACTGGGATTATATGGCCAAGATGTCAATAGGAAAATATTTTAAAGAAATGAATGATTCTCAACAAATTAGATATTTAGCATTATACAAAAAATTTGTAATGTACACTAGAATGGAAGCTTTCAGAATAACAAGTGGAGATCAAATGAAAATTGATATTAAAAAAGATCCAATTGTTCTCAACGAAACAGATCAAGAAGTTTCAACATTAGTAAAAGTAATGGATGGAAATAATTATGATTTAAAGTTCACTTTACGATCCAAAAATAATAAGGATTTTTTAGTTTTGAATATAATTTGGGACGGAGTAAATATAATATTATCATACAGAGAGCAATTCTATTCTTCAATCGAGGAAACAGGACTGGAAACATTCTTGAAAAAGCTAAATGAAAGGGTTTTATCATTAGAAAAAACAAGAAATGGGACACAAAGATCTTAATTTCTTTGATTTTAGAAATATTGCTAAAAAATGGCAAGATGTTTGGGATAGAAATAAATCTTTCCAATTTATTTCAAATAAGGAAAAGCAGTCAAAATATATTGTAGAGCAATTTTATTATCCTTCTGGTAAATTACATATTGGGCATCTTAGGTTATTTACAATAGGAGATGTTATTGCTAGATTTAATAAATTAAAAGGTTTTAATGTTTGCCACCCTATGGGAGCTGATGCTTTTGGGCTTCCAGCTGAAAATGCGGCTATAGAAAAAAACATTCATCCTAAAAAATGGACTTACGAGAATATTGCATTAATGAATTCTGAAATTAAAAAACTAGGCTCATCTTATGATTGGAATTTAACCTTAAATACTTGTGATAATGATTATATAAAATTCGAACAAAAGATCTTTATAGATTTTTTTAATAAGAGTTTAGTGTATCAAGCTGAATCTATTGTGAATTGGGACCCTGTAGACAATACTGTTCTTTCAAATGAACAAGTTGTTGATGGTAAAGGTTGGAGAAGCGGAGCAATTGTCGAACAAAGAAATATGAAGCAATGGTTTATGAAAATAACTCATTACGCTGAAGAATTATTAAGAGAATTAAAAAATCTAAACTGGACTCCAAAAATATTAAAAATGCAAGAGAATTGGATAGGTAGATCAGAAGGTCTCGAAATAGATTTTGAAATCACTAGAAATGAGAATGATATTCATTTTAACAAATATATAAATACAAAAATTAAGATTTTTACAACAAGACCAGAAACAATATACGGAGTATCTTCAGTTGCAATCTCAACAGAACATCAAATTGCTAAAGAGCTTGCAAGATATAATACAGAAATATCCAATTTTATAAAAGAATGTAAATCTGGTTCAATAGCTGAAGAGGATATAGCAAAAAGAGAAAAGAAAGGAATCTGCACAAACTTCTATGTCAAAAACCCTATTTCTCAAGAAGAAGTACCAGTTTTAATTACAAATTATGTTTTAATGAATTATGGAACTGGCGCAGTAATGATGGTACCTGCCCACGACGAAAGAGATTTTGAGTGTATTAAGAATTGCTTCCCTAAAATAGAAATTAAGTATGTGATAGATTTGCCTGCCCCTAAACTTTTATGTTATAGTGATCATGGTATTTTAAAGAATTCTAGTTTGATAAATAATCTTCATTCAAAGAATGATAAAGATAAAATTATCGATATTTTAATTAAAAATGTGGTAGATAGTGTTAAAAAGAAAACAACCTATAAATTACGAGATTGGTGTATTTCAAGACAAAGATATTGGGGTTGCCCTATTCCAATAATACATTGTGAAAAATGCGGCATTATTCCAGAGATAAAGAAAAATCTACCAATTCTTTTGCCAGATGATAACCTTGTTAATTTTGACGGGAAAAGTAACCCGTTAGAATCTCATCCAACCTGGAAGAATACAAAATGTCATAAATGTGGTTTAGACGCAAGAAGAGATTGCAATACAATGGATACCTACGTTGAATCTTCTTGGTATTTTTTAAGATATTTATCAGGCAGAAATAATGATATTATTTTCAATAAAAATCTCATAGAAAATGTATTACCTGTTGATATATATTTAGGTGGCCCAGAACATGCTACAACTCATATGTTGTATGCTAGATTCTTTATGAAAGCTATGAGAGATTGTGAATATTTTAAATCTTTCAAAATAAATAAAAACTGTGAACCATTTAATGCTTTTACCTCAATAGGAATGGTATGTCACAAGACTTTTCAAGATAAAAACAATAAATATCTATACCCAAATGAAGTCTATTTAGAAGATGGAAAATATTATACATTATCAGATAAAACAGCAGTAAGAATTGGGCCTTCTATTAAAATGAGTAAATCAAAGAAAAACATAATAGAGCCAAATGATGTAATTGAAAAATATGGAGCAGATGTGTGTAGATTTTTCTTGCTTTCTGATAACCCTATAGATAATGATTTTGACTGGACGCAAGAAGGGTTGGAAGCTTCTTATAAATACATCAAGAAAATATTTAATTTTATATATACAATAAACTTTAATAATCTAAATAATGATATTGACGATACAGAAACAGTGCATGAATTTGATAAGTTATTTAATTTATATCTAGAAAATTTTGAAAAATATTATTTTAATGTATCAAATGCAAAATTTAGAGAGATTATTCGCCTGCTAAATGATAATTTGAAAAGATTAAAGAAAGATTCCTTATATAATATAATTAGAGAATTATTAATTATTATAAACCCGGTTATGCCTCATTTAACTGAAGAATTATGGGAGAAGTTAAACTTCGATAAAAATATCATAGATACATCCAAATGGCCGGCGAAAAAGATAATACAAGATAATGTTAAAATCTCGGTGCAAATAAATAATAAATTTAAAGGCTTTTATTTCATAAATAATGCGGAAATAGAAGAAAAAGAGTTACTAGATATTCTTAAAAAAGATGAATTCTTTTCAAAATTTTTAATAAATAAAGCAATACAAAATATTTTATATAAAAAAAATCAGTTCATTAATATAATAATACATTAAAATTAAAGTTATATTTTTATTTATAATTTGTTTTCTAAAACTTGAAATTAATATTTCTTAATATAACTTCAAATATTTTATATGCTGGTGAACATTTTTATAAATAGTTACGATGGAAAGATACCTGCTATGTATCATAAAAGTGAAAATATAGACGCTCCAGGAGTTATCATTGCCGTACCAAGGGATGACAGCATGTCTGAAAAAGATTTTACAATAATAAAAGAAATCTCTGACATCTTCATTGAATCTGATTTTTCAGTTCTTGTTGTAAATTATAGAATTAAAGGCGAAGATAATAACCCTAATACATTAATAAAAGATTCAATTAGAGCTATATATGATATCTCAGTTGCTTTAGATTGGTTAAGGTCTAAAATGAAAGAAGAATCTTCTTTTTATATGGTAGGAGTAAGTTATTCTTGCACCCATGTCACAAATATAACAATGAGGAGACCTGAAATTGAATATCTTATGTTATTTAATCCTTTTCCAGTCAAAAATATAGATTACTCTTTCTTATCTCCTGCTCCTTGTAATTCTGCTATATTTAACGATAAAGACAATACAAGAATCGCTTCAGAAATAGACTGTATAAAATTAGCTAACTCTTTAAATGAGCAAATTTTATATAATACAACATTTAAAACTTACGATAGTAAAAAGAAAGATTATATTGAAGAATTAAAAGATCAATGGAGGCAATTAATTAACGAGGAGAGAGCTATAAAAATAGATAAACCTATCAAGAAGAAAAGAAGAAGAAGAAGTAAAAAGAGTTCAATTTAAAAAATATGCTACAAATAGCGGAATTACAAGGTTTAGATTTAATTAATCTTGAATATGAAACTCTTTTTCCGTATTTTAAAGATAAATCTTCTTTCAAAATATTAGAGGCGGACTTTGTGTCGACGGAAGAAGGAACTGGTATCGTGCATATGGCTCCAGATTTTGGAGAAGAAGACTATAATTTATGTAAAAAACATCAAATAAAAATTTTAGATCCTTTAAATGAGAAGGCTTTATTTAAAATAGAAAAAGAAATTAAATATCAACTAGAAGATAAAGAGTTAAATTTAAAATTAAAAAATAGACACGTCTTCGAAACAAATGATGATATTATAAAATATTTAAAAGCTAAAAATAATTGGGTTTTTACCGAAAATTATACACATAATTATCCTCATTGCTGGAGAACAGACACTCCTTTAATTTACAGAGCAATATCAAGTTGGTATCTAGCTGTCGAACCTATAAAAGCAAGAATGATTGAATTGAATCAACAAATAAATTGGATTCCAAGCCACATTAGAGATGGACAATTCGGTAAATGGCTCGAAGGAGCAAGAGATTGGTCTATAAGTAGAAATAGATATTGGGGTTGCCCTATTCCTATTTGGAAAAGTGAGAACCCGAACAACAAAGAACTTTATGTTATGGGGTCCATCAAAGAAATAGAAGATTTTTTTAATGTAAAAATTGAAGACCTTCATAAAGAATATTTAGATAAACTAGAAAAATCCGATCCATATAACTCTAATTATAAAATAAAAAGGATTCCTGATGTGCTAGATTGCTGGTTTGAAAGTGGGGCTATGCCTTTTGCGAGCGTCCACTATCCATTTGAGAATAAAGATTGGTTTGAAGATAATTTTCCGGCAGATTTTATAGTAGAATATTTAGCTCAAACTAGAGGTTGGTTTTATACTTTAGTTGTATTAGGTGTCTCATTATTTGACAAAATACCCTTTAAAAATTGTATATGTCACGGAGTTATTGTCGACGAAAAAAGAGAAAAGTTATCAAAAAGATTAAGAAATTACCCAGACCCATTTTTAGTATTTGAGAAATTTGGGGCAGATGCTATGAGATGGGCTATGTTTAAAACACCTGTAACTTCAGGTGAAGAGTTGAGAATAGATAAAGAGGGCAAGATATTTCTAGAAGCATATCAACAAATTATAAAACCACTAGAAAGTGCTTTAAACTTTTTTGAAACTTATAAAAGAATAGACAATATAACAATCCATGAAAGAGCTGTTCAAGATTTACTAGATAATGATTTTTATTTAACCTCAAAAGAAAATCACTTTGATATATTTCTCATTAATTATTTTAAAAAATTTACCGCAGAATTTATAACACATATGGATAAATACGATGTAATGAAAATCTGCGAGATTACTGAATCTTTTATTGAAATATTAAATAATTGGCATATCAGAAGAACAAAGGAGAGATTTTGGAGCTCTGATATGAATTCGGATAAATTTGAAGCCTATCAAACAATAAGAGATATTCTATACTTCCTTTCAATTCTATTGGCTCCTATCTTACCTTTTCAATCTGAAAATATATATAAAAAGATCAGTTTATAGTTCGTGAATTTCCTTTCAATTCTATTGGCTCCTATCTTACCTTTTCAATCTGAAAATATATATAAAAAGATCAGTTTATAGTTCGTGAACTTAAATTCTCGCTGATTACTGACCTCCATTTTTTCTTATTATTATTCATATATGTCGAGCGATCTTAAAAATCTAAAAAACACAAAAGAAGTAATAGATAATAAAATTGAAATTTTAAATAAACTACACAAACAGACATACCCCATACCAGAAGCAGAATTCGATAATTCTTATTATGGAGAATATTCTTTAGAAGAAACGGAACTTAAGACAGAAGAGGAAAGCCTTAAAAGCTATACTGCTTTATGGAGAGCTGTAATATTGCAAATGATTATAGATTGCAAATCTGAATCTAAAAGAGAAGAAAATAAAAGGGCAAAAGAACAAAATTTAAGAAACTTACAAAATGAAAAATACAATAATTTCTTTAATACAATGTGTAAAGAAGCAAGAATGAATCCACAAATGATAAAGCAAGAAATTAACTGTATGTAATAATATAATATTAAAAATCTTTAGAGTAATCTATAAATTTTTTTACAATAAAGCAATCTAATTTCTGATATTTACTTTTTTTAAATATAGCAATTTTATATTTTGATTTATTAAATATAAATATAGAATTTGTTTTAGAAAAATTATCTTCTTGATTATTATAAATTTCATAATTTAAACAACTTTCTAGATCAGATAACAATAAATTCTTTTCTCTTTTCTCTAAAATCTCTGAACTTGAAATATCTATAATAATATCAAAGTCTTGATTCTCTGAAATATTATTTTCTGTCAAATTTTCATAATTAAAATATATATTTTCCATAGCAAGAGATCTTCTAAATTTATCAATCGAGTTATCTATATTTTTATTTGAGATAAAAATTATTTTTGGTCTATTTAATTTATTTTTTATTTTTAAAAAGATACCTTCTGCGAATAATTTGACAGAAAATGAAATTAAAAGAGATATAAAAAAAAAGAATATAACCCTATTACTGAAATATATCAAAGAGCCGGTTATTTTATTGTTAAATTTTTCTAATCTTTTAAGCATTATTTTTTTAGATAATCTAAAACACCCTTTACTATACTGTCAAGGATTTTTTCTTGATAACCTTTAGACAAAATATCAAGTTCATTTTCTTTATTACTTAGATAGCCAATTTCGATCAGAATAGAAGGAGTATCGACTCTTCTTAAAACTGCAAAAGAGGCTTGTTTTATTCTACAAAGCCCAGCACAAAGAGAATTATTTTTAAAATAAAATAAAATATTTTTTGCAAGATTCCTAGAATAATCTCTTGATATAGCATGATAGAAATCTATAATAATATTTGAGAATATTTCGCCATAGCCATTTTTTAGAAAGTCAGGAACATAACTACTATATTTAAAGAGTTTTCTATCTATATGATCTCTATTTATATTCTCGGTGGTATAAATATTTGCACCTTTTACTTCTGGAGATGATATATGATCAGCATGTATAGAAATAAATATATCTGCATTTGCATTTGCTGCCAAGTTCACTCTTTTTTTTAAGGAAAGATAAACATCTTTATCTCTTGTTAATATAGCTTTTAGTCCTTTTTCTTCAAATTTCTTCTTTAATTTTCTTGCATAATTAAGAGTAACATCTTTCTCTTTAATTCTTGTATTGACTCCCAAAGTACCAGGATCTCCTCCACCGTGCCCAGCATCTATTGCAATCACAGGAGAAATATTCAACTTTTCATCTTTTATTGAGGTCTCTTTAATTTTTGAAACTTTAAGCTTTTCTTGTTTATTTTTTAACAATAAATAACAAGTAAAATTATCATTAATCTGGAGATCTAAATCTCCTGCATATTCGATAGCGAATCTGTAGGTTTTTTTATCTTTCTTATATCTTATTTTGTATGCTTTTTCTTTTTTCATATCAAAAAATAAATTAATTTTATCTAAAGACTCAAAATATATTGTATGCTGGCTTTCCCATATCTTTTTTAAATCTAAAGTTATCTCGTTATTGAGTATTTTATGTTCTTTTTTATTTTTTATTTTGATATTACAATCACTTTTTACAATTATTTTTTTATCAGAAGATAATATAATTAAGTTACAGGATATACTATTTGCTGTTATATTTATTAAGAAAAAAATAAAAAATAAAATAAATCCTTGCATTTTTTAAACTATTGAATACTTTTTTTAGAATACTATATATTCAATATGAGTAAAAAAGATTATTATCAAATACTTAATGTTTCTAGAAGTGCAACTAAAGAAGAAATAAAGAAAGCATACAAAAAATTAGCTATAGAAAATCACCCAGATAGACATAAAGATGAAAAAGATAAATATGAAAAAATATTTAAAGATATAGCAGAAGCTTATTCGATTTTAAGCGATGATATTAAAAAAGCTAATTATGATAGATATGGTTCTGCAGATACTAACTCTGGTTTCTCTGGGCATTCCGGCTCTTCTGGGTTTTCAGACTTTGGATTTGATGTTGGCGATATATTTGAAAGTTTTTTTGGAGATAGATCTCAAAAATCCTCGTCAAGAAGAAAACAAGAAGATGTATCTGAAAGAGGTTCCGACTTAAGATATAATTTATCATTAAAATTAGAAGAAACACTAAATTCTATCAGAAAAAATATATCTTTCTCTTGCTTGTCAAGTTGTCAAAAATGTAAAGGTTTTGGAACTAAAACAGGAAAACGAGAATCTTCAACTTGTGAAAAATGTAAAGGAAGTGGTGTTGTGAATTTACAACAGGGTTTCTTTTTCGTTCAACAAACCTGTAATAATTGCTACGGCAAAGGTTTTTCTATCAAAGACCCTTGTTTAGACTGTAGAGGAGAAGGAAGAATAAAAACAAGAAGAGATTTTGAGGTGACGATACCTGCTGGAGTAGAAGATGGAATGATGTTAAAACAAGAAAATTTGGGAGAATCTGGCTTAAGAGGAGGAAGAAACGGAGATTTATTTTTAAAAATAGAAATACAGCAACATAAAATATTTAAAAAAGAAGATAGAAATTTAATTTTAGATATCCCTATTACATTTACTCAAGCTGTTTTAGGTGATTCTTCTGAAATAAAAGGCTTAGCAGGTGAAAAAATAGAATTCAAAATCCCAAAAAATTCTACTCAAGATTCAAAAATTAAAATTACAAATTCAGGCTTACCGTATTATAATTCAACAAGAAAAGGGGATTTGATTCTTAATGTAAAAATAGAAATTCCTCAAAAAATAACAAAAGAGCAAGAAGAGTTGCTTATTAAATTACATGAATCTTTTACAAAGGACAATCACCCGAATAAGACATCTTTCTTTGATTCTATAAAAAGTTTTTTTAATTAATAATTATTTCATTAAATTAAAAAAATTCTTTCCATCTTGGATTTAATTTTACAAATGCGAATATCTTTGGGTTATCTACAAAATGTGAAATTTTTTTAATAGTTTCATAAATAGCTCTTTTTAAATTAGAGCCATTTTTCCCGATAATAATTTTTTTATGATTTTCTTTTTGAATTTCTATTAATAAATGTATCTTTGTTTCATTTTCACATTTTTCAAAAGATTCAGTTGTAACATTTATAGAATATGGAATTTCTTTGTCTAGATTTTCAAAAAGAAATTCTCTGAATTTCTCCGCGACAATTTCAGAAATTGGGGAATTAGTTAATTCCTCTTCAAAAAACCAATCAGATTCTTTTGCTTTATGCGCAAGTATATGAATCAAATAATCAAGAGATTCTCCAGTTTTAGCAGAGCCGAAAACAATACTCTCAATATAATCTATCTTCGAAATTTGGTCAACAAGTTCAATTGTTCTTACGATATTTTTTTTAATATCATGTTTATTTATAAAGCAAATTGGCTTTATATTGAGGCTTTTTAATTCTTCTATAATTTTTATATAATCCGCATTCAAACCTATTTCAGGGTCAAATACCAAAATTGTTGTCTCATATGATTTTAAATTCACCCAAGCATCTTTTGTTATCTTTTTTTCAAGAACTGTTTTTGAGTTTGAGAAGAAAATACCTGGCGTGTCAACCAAAACAATTTGAATATTATCTTTATTTATAATGCCTTTTATAGACTTTCTAGTAGTTTGCACTTTGGAAGAGACCGGCGCAAGATCAAACTCTATAAGTTTATTAAATAATGTTGATTTACCTGCATTTGGCAAGCCTGAAATACTAGTTATGATAACTTTTTTATTATTATTTGTTAAAATTGAATGATCTTTCATCTTAATTTTAAACTAGAAATACCAATTAATATAAAGACTAAAGATATAATCCAAAATCTTACAACAACTTGAATTTCACTCCAGCCTTTTATTTCAAAATGATGATGGATTGGCGCCATTTTAAAAATTCTTTTACCTTTTGTCATTTTAAAATATGATACCTGAATTATTACAGATAAAGCTTCAATAACAAATAGACCTCCTGTAATTAATAGCAATAGTTCATTTTTAGTCATAACTGCTATCGATCCTAATAAACCACCTAAACCTAAACTGCCGACATCTCCCATAAATATTTGTGCAGGTTTTATATTGTACCACAAAAAACCTATTGACCCTCCAATTACGGCTCCGCACATAATAAAAACTTCGACTATATCAGGTTGATAAAAAAGAAATAAGTAATTTGCGTATTTCAGATTACTGCCTAAATAAAGAAATAATGCGAAAGTTATAAAATTAAAAATAGTAGGAACGATAACAAGACCATCTAGTCCGTCTGTTATATTAATTGCATTACTTGTGCCTACTATTGTAATGATTCTAAAAATAGTATAAATTATACTTAAATTAAGAAATAATTTCCTAAAAAATGGAAAAGTTAAATATGAAGTATAATATTCATTATTATTAAGGCAATTAAAAGAGATAACCGTAAATAAGGCAAATAAAACTTGTAATGATGATTTAATTTTTGGAGATATTCCTAATTCGTTTGTTTTTAATTTATAATTTATAAAAAAAAGAGATTTAAAGTTAACATACCTCTTTTTAATTTTTAATATATCATCAAGAAACCCTATAAAAGAAAAGCTTAAAAAAGAAAAAAGGCATATAATAAGATGTTTGTTCTTTAAATTTCCAATCATAAATATAGATAAAATAACAGAAAATACAATAATAAGACCACCCATTGTTACGTTGTTCTTCTTCTCGTTATGATTTTTTAATTTCTCCAAATCTCTAATTGGTTGCCCTGCAGGATATAATTTTCTGATATATTCTATAAAATAAGGCATTAATATCAAAGACAAAAATAAAGAAAATACAAGAGCAAAACCAAACCTAAAAGTGTAATAATGCATCACGTTAGGAATTGGAATAGAAAATAGATTAAGAAAAAAACCAATAAGATTATTCATTTTAATTTATATAATTGAGACTTCAATACGTTAATTTTATTTCTACAGGATAAATCTAAAACCCGCTGGCCTTCTCTAATTGTAAAACCTCTCAATAAAGAATCATTTTTTTTATATACAAATATAAAATCTTGAGTCTTTTTCTTCAAATTATCCTCAATTAATTTTTCTTTTTCTTTGTTTATATCAGGAGCGACTTCAATAAAAAATTCCTTATAGAGATTTTCCAAAGAAAGACACTTCTTTAAATTTAACAATACTTCATTTACAGCATGCACGTTGCCAATATTATAGATTATAAAATGATAAATTTCTTCAATTTTATTCTTTTTGCAATTTATTTTACTGCATATTGAATCTACATCTCCGACAATAGATAAAAACTTTATTTTTTTGATAAAAGATGATATTATCATTAGATCTTCTATTATAGATTTTGGGTCTAATTTATTTTTTTTTATCTCTGAAAATAATATTTTTGCAAGATTCAAACTTATTCTCTTTGTCATTGAAAATTCATTTAGTTTCTATAAAATAAAAATCAATAAGGATTATCTATTTTTAATTTTTCTAGAACATTAATTTCTATATTTTCCATAATTTCTGCTTCTTTTTCTTGAATATGATCATGCCCCAGAATATGCAGCATAGAATGAATAAAAAGATGAATTAAGTGATTTTTAAATAATTTTTTTTGCTCTATAGCCTCTTGTTCGATATCATCAAATGAAAAAAACATCTCACCTATTAATAAATCTCTCATTTTTATAGAATTCTCTAAAGAAATAACATTTGTAGATCCATTTTTATTTCTAAATTTTAAATTTATCTTTTTCATTCTTATTTCATCTGTAAAGATTATATCCAAGAAAACGTTGCTAGTTTTAATATTGATTTCTTGAAAAATTATTTTTAATATTTTATCTGTTGCTTTCTTTGAAAGAACTCTCCCTTTCCATCTTTCATCTTCTATATTTATAGTGTAAAATGATTCCATTTTTATCTTAAATCAGGGCAAGCACAAGATATAATATCATCAGGTGTAAGTTTTTGATCTGGCGTATATCCTGCTCCATAAATACCTGATACATAATCCGGAAGTATAACTAGAGCAAATGTTTTTGGGGCCCAAAATAAACCTATTCCAATCATTAAACTTAAAATATTCTCCCATTTTAAACCACCATTTGCAAAATTCCAAGCTGAAAATACAATAATTAAAGTTACTAACGCTCTCCCTATTCTTCCTTGTAAAAATATTATCACTTCGCACATAGTTCTAATAGCTGGATTAGCATTTTCACCGCAACCTGCCATGCTATCATAATTAAAGAGTAAAAATATTAGAGAAAAAATAGTATATTTTATAATTTTTCGCATTTTTAAATAAAATAGAAATCATTAATATTAATTTTCAAGAAAAAATTGATTATAAGAATTATCTAATTAAATTATACAAATATTAAAATCTAAAATGGTACCAATTTTCAATGAAGAAGACTTTATAAAAATGAATATTGCAGGAGAAGTTACTGCTGAAATATTAGATGACTTATATGATTTTATAAAAATTGGCATCTCAACTGAAGATATTAATTACTTCGTTCACGAAAAAACTATTAAAGCTGGAGGAATCCCTGCTCCATTAAATTATAAAGGCTTTCCAAAGTCCGTTTGCACTTCCGTAAATGATGTTGTGTGTCACGGAATTCCGAATTCTAGAGAAATTCTAAAAGATGGTGATATTTTAAATGTAGACGTAACGACGATATTAAACGGTTATTACGGTGATGCAAGTAGAATGTATATAACTGGTAAAGATTTACAAGATAAAGAAAAATACAAAAAACAAAAGAACATTATTAGAATTACTTGGAAAGCTTTACAGAAAGGAATAGAGGTTTGTAAAAATAAAAATGCAAACATTCTAGATATAGGGCAAACAATTCAAGAATATAGCGAAAAAGCAGGCTTTTCAGTTGTAAGAGATTTCTGCGGTCATGGAATATGTAGAAAATTCCACCAACCACCAGAAGTATTGCATTATTTGCCAGAAAAAATATTCCGCAAGAGATTGTCTTGTAAATTAAAAGCAGGAATGATATTTACTATAGAACCTATGATAAACACAGGTGAATATCAATGCACAATTGATAAAAACGACGGCTGGACAGCCAGAACAAAAGATGGCAGTTTATCTGCTCAATTTGAAGAGACAATAGGTATCTTAAATAATGATGTAAAGATATTTACAGAATCAAGAAGAAATATAAACCCTATGCAAAAATTAGGCATAGAATATAAATAGTTAAATACTTAATTTCAAGATCAAAGCTTTATAAATATCATTATCTTTGTTTGTTTTCTCGGTTTCAAGTGCTTTGTTTAGAAAATACAAAGATTCACCTTTCAGATTTTCATTTTTATAGAATAATGCAAGCTTAAAATATAAATCTGCAAGATTTAGATGATAATTAATATGTTTTAATTTTGTATTTTGATTCATTGTTATAAAAATCTCAATAACTTCAGATAATTTATTCTCTAAAAATAACTCTTTTGCTATATTTAACTCTTTATATTTTAAGTCCTCTAAAAATATATCATCATTCTTTACAATATTAATTGTAATCTTGTTATTCTTTTTTAGAAAAATCTTATCTAAATTAAACTGCTCAAAGATTGTATTTGAGTTATTATTAAGAAAGTTATCAAAAAATATACTATTTTGATTTTGACTAAAATAGAATAATGATCTCTTAATATACTCTGAAGCTTTTTCTAAATCATTATCTAAAAAATACATCACTGATAGATAGAAACATTCATCAGACTCTTGATAATGATATTGATGATGAATAGATGAAAAAGAGGTAACTTCTTGATGTAAAACTTTTATCTTCTGATTAAATTCCACAATTCAAGAAAAATTGATAAATCAAACCCTTTTAAAATGGAAAAAGCTAATATAACTAATAATGTTGCTGCAATTTTATTAACGGTCTTATTATGTTTTATATACTGGATCCTGACACTTTCTATTGTAAAAAAATGAATAATTCCACAATTATAAATAAAAGACATAGTTATTATCCATATTCCATAGAGATATCTTAAATTCTCTGGAGCGATAACACCTATGAATATAAAATAACTACTTAAAGCTTTAATATTTAATAAACCATATATAATTGTAGAAGGAAATAATTCCATAAAACTCAAAGGGTTTTCTTTTTTTACTTTTGATATTTTTAATTTTGCTATCTCTTTATTTTTTAATATTCTAAAAGCGAAATATAGTAAAAATAAAAAACTACCAATATGCATAGAAGCTGTAAGATATTTACTTTTGGAAAAACCAAAATATATGCTTAAAAAAACGAAGAACATCTGTAACGTATAAGATATATGTAATATTGCTAGAGTTTTTATTGCCGTTTTCTTTCCGTAAATTATACTATTTTCGGTTATTAAAAGAAAACCAGGTCCTGGAGTGCATACATTTACAAAATGAGATAAAGCAAAGGTTAAGAAATGTAACACAAAATTTATAACTACATATCTTAATTTTATTTATTATTGTCAAATAATTGAAATAAATTGATAATTAAATTATATGTTATAATTCTTTCTTTGAATGTTTATGCAGCATCCTTTTATATTCGGCTTATTCTTTTCACTTTTACAACTTACCTCAATTGGAACACAAAATTTATTTGTAATAAGAGCTGGGCTTTCAAATGAAAAATATTTATTTCTGATATGCTTAATGGCTTCCTGTTTAGATACTAGTTTAGTTGCTTTAAGTATATTTGGATTAGGTGAAATCTTAATCAAAAATAAAAACCTTATGATGATATTCAAATATACAGGTATTTCTTTTTTACTATATTACGGGTTAACAAGCTTTAAGAAATTTATAATTAAAAGATCGAACTGGAAAATTGAAAAAGCAACCGAACAAATGACTCTAAAATTTATATTCTTAACTTCTGTATTATTGAGTTATGGGAATCCAATAGCTTTAATAGACGGAGTAATTGTGATAGGCGCTCTTTCAATTCAATATACAAGACATATTGATAAATTTTTATTCTTTTTAAGTTCTAGTTTAGCTTCATTCATATGGTTTTTCTTTCTTGGTTATTTAGCAAAACTTATAAACCCTCTATTTAAAAAAGAATCAGCTTGGAAAGTATTAGATTTAATTACAGCATTTACCATGTTCTTTATGGCCTATAATGTATATATTAATTTAAAAATATAAATAGTATTGAACTTGATTTTAATCTTTAATAGATTGAACTTGATTTTATCTCGATAAATAACAATGAATATCAAAAATAAATCTACACTCTTTTTATTAGAGATAATTAAACCTTATAAATTTGCCTACCTTTTAATGTTTATAGGTCCTATATTTGGCTCTTTTTATGCTTTACTTTATAATTATTCTGTGAAATTACTGATTGATGTAATATCTTCTGTAAAAGAACCTCGAATATCATTCTCTCAAACTATTTACCCGATTGCAGTTTTTATATTTGGTCAAATATTACACGATATTGCTTGGAGATTACATGCTATAGGATATTTAAAATCAATGCCTTATATAGGAAGAGATTTGACGATAAAGATAGAAAATTATATCTATAATCATTCTTATAAATTCTTTCAAGATACATCATCTGGCTCTATTATTAGTAAGATAAAAGGTATTTCTGATGGGATGTTCAAGATATCAGATAAACTAACATGTACCCTAAGTTCTCATTTTATGAAAACTCTTGTTTCAGGTGTCTTTCTTGCCAAAGCTAATTTATTAATCTTTTTTCTTGTTTTTGCTTTTCTTATAATCAATACACCTGTCTCAATCTATTTATACAGAATATTATCTAATAGAAAGCAAATAGCATCCGATGGTTGGCATAATATTATAAGCATGATAGCTGATAAAATTAATAATATATCAGTCTTGTTTTCTTTTGCAAGTAAAAAGAGAGAAATAGCAGAAATAAAAGATTACTACGAAAAAACATACATTAATATGGTAAAGAGCTTTCTTAAATGGGATTTATTTAGTGGAATAATACTCAGTTTTATATACTGGTTCTTTCTAATTGGTATCTTTATTTTATTAATTTATTTAAAAAATTTAGGCAGAATTACTATCGGTGATATATCTTTCTTAATAGGATTATCTTATATATTTAGTGAGAATCTATTTTGTTTATTATTTGAAATAAGAGATTTTACATCTGCTTATGCTGATTTCAAATCATCATTCTCAATTTTACAAGAGCCGCAAGAAAAGATAGATATAGAAAACTCTCAAGAGATAAAAATAACAAAAGGAAAAATTGAAATAAAAGATTTATGTTTTGAATATAGAGAAAATAATTTAATATTTAATAAATTAAATTTAAAAATTAAAGCAGGCGAAAAAATAGGATTAGTCGGTCATTCAGGTAGTGGAAAGTCAACATTAACCTCAATATTATTAAAATATTTCAAAATAAAATCTGGCGATATATTAATAGATAATCAAAGTTTATTTACCTGTGATTCAGATTCCCTTCGCTCCCAAATTGCTTTAATTCCTCAAGAGCCAACTATGTTTTATAGAACTGTTCGAGAAAATATATCTTACTCTAAACCAGATGCAAGTCAAAAAGAAATAGAAGCCGTCGCTAAAGCTGTGAATATTCATGACACAATTCTAAAAATGGAAAACGGTTACGATACTTTATTAGGTGAAAAAGGAACCAAGATATCAGGAGGCCAGAAGCAAAGAATAGCTATAGCTAGAGCTATCTTAAAAAATGCCCCTATTCTTCTTTTAGATGAAGCTACCTCTGCACTTGATAGTAAAACAGAACAAGAAGTTCAAAAATCAATTAATAATTTATTAGAAAAAACAAATTCTACAGTTATAGCTATAGCTCACAGGCTTTCAACTATAAAAAATATGGATAGAATTTTAGTTATGGAAAATGGTTTAATTGTAGAAGATGGAAATTTTGAAGAATTATTAAAGATAAAAAATGGTAAATTTAAAGAACTTTGGGATCGTCAAACAAATGGCTTGATTCTTGATTAATCAATCTCTTTCGTCTATCTTTTTTAAAACTCTGAAATCAAGATTCAGCAAAAATAAAAAAATAAATTTACTTTTAAAATTTATACTCTCTGTTGCGTAATATGAAAACTAATATAAATAATTTTCTATCTTATTACGAAGTACAAAAATCTAAAAGAATATGTTTTCTTGCATTCTAAAAATAAAATTTATCTTATCCGATAATGCTTGGATAGGAATTGAAGCTATAGTAACTATAATTCTTTTTATTGGTTTTTTGTATCAAGTAAAACAAAGCAATTATAATCAAAAAACAGTAGAATTAAGAAATGAAATGATAGCAATGTTTGGAATTATATTATATGATGATAATGGAATATGCTGGAATTTTAGTAAAAAAAATATTATGTTATTTTTAGACATATTCAAGAAAATAAAACAACATGGAAATCAGAGTTTAATAAGAGAATTTTGTTTAAATAGAGTAAGTGAAGCAGTAGATGAAGATCATACTAGATATTTAGAAAATAAAAATTTGAAATTCTTAATAAATAAAGAATTAAATGAAAATTACATAGACTTATTACTTAATCATTTCGTTTATTATTCTTTAATTAAACAACTAGATAAAATATATGACTAGCTATCAAAGTGCCACGTGGAACAATCTTAAAAAATATTTCTTAATCTTTCAATTACGGAGTATAATTTTATAATTTTCTCTCTTTTTATGATTAATATATTAGAATTTTCAAATAAATTGCCTATAGCATTTGCCATTTGACCTAAAACCGGAAATTGTATTGCGTTTCTTAGATAAAGAGACATTGGTAGAATATATTTTATAAAAGATCCAGCCTTCAATATTATATTATTTCTATTTTTTAATATCTTCTTCTTTTTAATCAGATTATTATTTTCTATCTTTATTTCTTCTAATTCCGGTATAATCTCTGAATGTCCTTCAAATTTTAAGACTAAATCTTTTCTAAATTTACCTTCTAGATTCTCTATGCTTGATTCTACTTCAATTAAATCGTTGTCAAGTTTAAATATTGAGAAATTTGCAACAAAACAATAAAATAGAGAAAATAACAAAATATAAATATTAGTATTGTAAAGAACAATTCCAATATAAAACGGAATACTTAAAATAGCGAAGAGAGAAGGTATTACAATATCTAACAATAGTTCAAATAATTCTTTTATATCTTCGGATATTCTTTGGCAATTCAATTTATCTTTAGAAAATTTAATATTCTTTATTTCATCGTACAACATCTCTCTACCTAGGAGAATTATGTGTGAATTTTTAGAAAATATTTCAGACTTTATAAATATTTCAACCACAGCTAGAATAGCATAAATTGCAAAGTATAAATATATACCATTTAAGTCTTTTGATAAGAAAACTTTATAAGAGAATTTATAATGCCAATAATTAAAAAATAACTCTATCAAAAACACAATTAAATGAAGTATAACTAGAATAAATATCCTTTTTCTTATTTTAAAATTTAAAATATTATTTATTTTTAATAAAAATGAAATAGTATTTTTCATATCTTTTATATCTTCTTCAAAATACCACTGCCTCTTTCTGTAATTACCAAAGAACTCTGTTTCACTCCTCTAAATTTTACACAAAAATGCTCTGCTTGTATTTCAATATATAAATCTTCTGTCTGAAGAATCTCTTTTAGTTTATTGAAAATTTCAACAGTTAATCTTTCTTGTAATTGAGGTTTCCTACAGAAGAAATCTACAATTCTATTTATTTTTGAAAGCCCTATAATATTTTTACTAGGAATATATTTAATTCTTGCTTTGCCTGTAAATGGCATAAAATGATGCTCGCAAATTGAATTTATGTCAATATCTTTTATTTCAACTGCTTCACTGTATGTAAATTCATTTTTATATACAGTAATTTCTGGAAAATTATTAATATTTAACCCATAAAAGATTTCATCATAATACATCTTAGCAACTCTTATTGGGGTTTTTAAATTACTTTCATTCTCTTTAATATTTAAACAATTCATAATTTCTTTAAAATGATAAGCAATTTTTGATTTTCGAATTATATTCTCTTGAAAAAATTTTATTACCGCTATATATAATGGACTTACTTTATTATCATGTCTTTTTACGTTTAAAAACTCTATTTCGTTATTATTGATCCATTTAAATTCTGTTGCCTTATTTTCTTCTAATCTAAAATTATCCCAATCTTTTACTCTAATATAATATACAAAATATCTGAAATCGCCTCTTTCTAAACTTAAATCAGAAGTATAAATCAGATCATATATCGATTCTAATTCTAAATTCAATTCTTCTTTTAACTCTCTCTTAATACATTCAGAGTGTGTTTCGTCATTTTCAAGTTTTCCTCCTGGCAATTCCCAGGTATCTGGGTAAGAATTACTTTTTTTAGATCTCTTTTGAATATAAATTTCTTCTTTTTCATTAGATATTATAAAATCTATTATCTCTCTCATATATTTTAAGTTTATATTATAAAATTAAATTTAATTTGCAATAACAAGAACATTCATCTTGTTCCACGTGGAACTTTTTTAAAATTTATCTCTAGAAAGATTATAATAAAGAGTTTGATGTTTTATAATTTATATTGACTTTAATAAAATCTTCCTATTATTTTTGTAATATGCAAAGAACTCTAGTTGATGTTTCTTTAAGTGAAATTAAAATAGAAAGCATTTTAAAAAGCAAACAAGGAATTTTACAAATAGATCAAAGACAGAAGATTAATGGTTTAGATTTACTTAAAAATATAACGAATAATTTCGCAAAAGTAATATTTTTTGATCCTCAATATAGAGGGGTTTTAGACAAGCAAAAATATGGAAATGAAGGAAAAGGAAGGTTTCAAAGAAGATGTGACTTAACACAAATGACAGAAGAGGTTATTGAAGAATTCATTGTTCAAATCGATAGAGTGTTAATGTCGTCTGGTTATTTATTTCTGTGGATTGATAAATTTCATTTATGTGAAGGAGCTGCAAAATGGTTCAAAAATACAAATTTGCAGACAGTAGATATGATGGTTTGGGAAAAGCCAAGAATAGGAATGGGTTATAGAACTAGAAATAAATGTGAATTTATGTTAATTCTACAAAAAAAGCCAGTTAAAGCAAAATCTACTTGGACTATACACAATATACCAAATGTATGGAAAGAAGCTGTAGATACAAAAAATCATCCTCATGCGAAACCAATAAAATTACAAGAAGAATTAATTAAAGCCACAACAAATGAAAATGATATAGTTATAGACCCGGCAATGGGCAGTGGTTCTGTTTTAAGTGCCTGTATAAACACTAAAAGAACTTTTATTGGAGGAGATATAAATGGCTAAAATTATAAACGCAAAACCAAAGAATCCAAGTGGTGGCTACGAAAGGATTTTTAATAATAAAGAATTAGGAGGCTTAATAACAAAAGTTCATAGTGCGTCAATCTCAAATGGCTCTGAATTGGAAAATATAATATTAGATTTAGTAAATAAAGAGTTTATTATTGATGATTTTGATCTATTTTTAGAAAATTATCAAAGAACAAGTTCTATAAATGAAAGTGTTACAAAAATAATTCCAAAAAAGATTATAAAAAAAATCTCTTAAATTAAAAACAAGAAAAGAAAATATAAAACACGAGCCTGATTTTATCATTCTAAAAATAAACAAACTTGAAGAAGTTTGTTATATCATAGAGCTAAAAGATGGCTTTAATTTTGACACCAAG
>JAVKNF010000015.1:0-1752 GCA_031537795.1 Candidatus Deianiraeaceae bacterium
AATTTTTTAGAGGGAGGAGATATAGATTTATTTACCTTTAATTGATATTTTTCGAACAACAAAGAAGATTTTAAATTATTTTAGAGAGGGAGATTATCGTGTTTTCTATTTTTTGGCGTAGATTTATTTTTTAATAAATTTAAACTATTTATAATGCAATTTCTTGTATCGCTAGGTTTAATTATTTGATCTATATAACCTCTTTTAGCGCCGAAATAAGGATTTATATATTCTTTTGTGTATTGATTTTTGAGCATTTGATATGCTTCTTTGTTATCTTTTTCATTTTTAAATAGGATTTTCGCTGCGGCATCCGCACCAAGAACTGCAATTTCTGCTGTTGGCCAAGCATAATTGATATCTGTTTTTAGATGTTTTGAACCCATAACAATATAGGCTCCTCCATATGCTTTTCTTGTTGTTATTGTGATCTTCGGAACTGTTGCTTCTCCGTAAGCATATAGCAATTTTGCTCCATGTTTGATGATCGAATTATGTTCTTGCTCTATTCCAGGAAGAAAACCAGGAGTATCTACAAATGTTATAATTGGTATATTGAAAGCATCACAAAACCTTATAAATCTAGCTGCTTTTCTTGAGGCCTTTATATCTATGCAACCAGCAAGTTCATTTGGTTGATTTGCAATTATACCGACAGTTGAATTATTTATTCTTGCAAAACAAATTACAATATTTTTAGCGAAATCTGGTTGAATTTCAAAAATTTCCTTACTATCTACGATTGTATAAATGATATCTTTTACATCATAAGAATCATTTGCGTTATCGGGCAATATATTGTTTAGAGTTTCAAATTCGCTTTCCGCGTTATTCTTTTTATTTAAACTATTAAAATTAAAAATAGGCAATTCAGAATAACAAGATTGTGGTAGAAAATTAAATAATTTTCTAGTTTCCTCTATCAAATGAACTTCATTTTTATATACCTTATCAACAGAACCACTAACCTCATTATGAATTTTTGCTCCTCCTAATTCTTCGTGACTTGTTGTTTCACCTGTCACCTCCTTTATAACTTCAGGGCCAGTAATAAACATAAAGGATGTATTCTCGGTCATAAAAGTAAAATCTGTTAATGCCGGCGAATAAACAGCTCCCCCGGCACAGGGACCTAAAATTAAAGAAATTTGAGGAATAACCCCAGAAGATTCTATATTATTTTGGAAGATTTCCCCGTAACCAGCTAACGCATCTATACCTTCTTGTATTCTTGCACCGCCAGAATCTTTTATTCCTATAATTGGAATTTTTGACGCTAATGCCATTTTTTGTAAATTAGTTATTTTTTTTGCGTGCATTTCTCCTACAGAACCACCTATAATTGTAAAATCTTGACTAAATACAAAAACTGGCCTTCCGAATATTTTTCCAGAACCAGTAATTACTCCATCACAAAAAGTTTCTTTTTTTTCTAATTCAAAAGCTTTCGATCTTTTATCAACAAAAGAACCGTATTCTTCAAATGAATTTTCATCTAGCAATAAATAAATTCTTTCTCTAGCTGTTAATTTATTCTTTTTATGTTGTTGTTCTGTAGTTCTTTTTTCAGATATTATTTTATTATATCGTAATAAAAAATCTGGTATCTTATTCATCTACCTCGAAAAGTAACCAACTACTAAATTTACATCAACTTTGGAAGGGTATCCACAGGTTTCAATTGTTGGACTTTGCACAAATTCGAAAGAGAAATCTTTCCCGTTTATATTTCTTAAATATTGAGGCATTTCA
>JAVKNF010000016.1:0-9537 GCA_031537795.1 Candidatus Deianiraeaceae bacterium
AAAAAAGAAATGAAAAGCCCTTGTGTCGGAATAAACGGCGTATGCGAAAGACATCCTATAAACAACCTTCTTACGATTTTATAAAAAATGACATTCTTAAAAAAAAATGAATCAGATACAAATGAAAAATCCGAATTGTTCAAGAATTCAGATATTTCTTTGGAAGAGCAAAATATATTAGAATATTTTACCGATAAAGAGGAGGATGAATTTAACTACAATAATTTTTATATAGAAGAAAGTTTGCGTTGCTACAGAGCCATTTATTTGATTTGCAATAAAAAGAATTAAAAAGGTTGATCAAAACTCTTCTATAATCTTATCAATTTTTTCTTTTGAATTCTTTATAGCTTCCTCTCTCGTATCTTGACCTCTTAAACCTTCTGAAGTTACTATTTCTATGTTTTTTATTCCTAAAAAGTAAAAAATATTCTGAATTAAAGTTTCTTGATGATCCCAAGCTTTATATGGTTCTGAAGAATAAACACCTCCTCTTGAAGAAACGATAATTAATTTTTTATTTCCAGATATTAAACCTTCTGGCCCATTTTCTCCGTATTTAAATGTCACGCCAACTCTAACAATTTGGTCTATATAGGCTTTTAAAACTGAAGGTATAGATAAATTCCACATAGGAGCTCCAATAATAATAATATCGGCTTCTATTATTTCTCTAATTAATTTATTTCCAATTTCTAAAGAATCATTCATTTCTTTCGTTCTTTCATTTTCTTTTGTATAGGCGGAATGAATCGCTAAACCTGATAAATGAGGTATTTCATTTTTGGAGATGTCTTTTTCTTGAATTTCTACGTTTGGATATTTTGATTTAATTTTATCTATGATATTTCGAGATAAAGCTTTAGTCACTGAAAATGGATTTGGGCTGCTTTGAATTGATAATATCTTTCTGTTCATAAATAAAGGTTAGTCAATATATAGGCTTTCATTTATAATATTCAAGAGAATTTTAAAAATTTTGATAAATATAAAGAATCTTAAAATTAAAATAGTGGTTCATTTTATTTGATAAGTATAAAAATAGGATCGCAATATAATTAGAGGTAACCGCTTAATTTTATGAATATGAAGTTTTTGAAATTTCAAGATCTATAGTTTGAATAATTTAATATAAAAATTAATACATTTTTAATATTTTATTACAAATTTCTTGCAATAAAAGTATTTTCAAGTATAAATATATAGTATGGCTGAAAAAATTCTACAGAAAGAAGATTTTAAAATTAGATTAAAAGGAGGTATAGAATTTAAAAAGACTGCGAATTTCGAGAATGAAATAGTAATTAAAGCGCTTAACATATTATCTCCAACTATAAATAAAGATGTTTATTTATTAAACACGCAAAGTTTTGTTGATGAAGAAAAAAGAAAAAAACTTATAAAGCAAGGTGTTCAAAACCCAACATTAATATCACATAATGTCGCAAAAAATATATTATTAAAGAGTGATATTAGGAGATTAGAGGAGATTGCAAAATTAACTCCAAATCAAGAACTTCGGAGATTAAATTTAGAAAATTTAAAAAAATTAACAAAGTATTTATTAGAAAAAGAAAAAAAATTATCAAAAGCTCAAGAAGATACTTTAAGCAAATTGAAAGATGTAAAAATAGAAAGAGAAACGGAAATTGAATTATTTTCTAATGTGGAAAATAATTTGATAGAATTTATAAAAAGAGACACTAAAACTACTATTGATAATCTATTAGAAGCAATAAAACTAAACAATATCATTAAATTTACAACTAGCGATAATCTAACTTCTGTAGGGCACGCTTATCTTTTGTATCATAACATAAAAGATGATAGATATTATATAATTTCCTCCACAGGAGATGATAATACATTTAAAGATCTAAAAGAACAATATTGGTTTCGTTGTTTAAGCGAGAGAATAAATGTAGATATTTTATGTAAAAATAGGCAAAATTTTAATCAAGGTTGTATTTTTTGCGCTTCATATACAGAACATCTTTTAAGAACAGGTAAAAGTATTAAAGATTTAGCAGACCAAATGCCAAAAGATATTGAGAAAAATATAATGGAAGTTAGTTATTTTTCTATAAAACCTTTTTACAAAGATAACGATCTTACAGAATGCAACGAAGAAGAATTAGCAAATATATTTTTTATTAATGAGAAGCGTATATTAGAAAATATATCTCAAGATAGCGATAATTCAGAAGCAATAATTAGAAATTTTAGAAATAATTTCCCTGAAAGAATATATTCTGTTGCTGAAGAGAGAGTATTGGATGAGAAGTTTAATTTAAAAGATATAAAATTATATGAAATAAACAATGATAAAAGATCATCAATTAGAATTAGAGATCAAAAAAATTACAAGAACAAAGAAATCATTAATAAGATGTCGGAAATTTTAAAACAGGCAATTTTGAATACCCAAAAATCTATGTTAAAGAAAAAAGAATGTGAACTTGTACCTACATCTATTTTTAAAAATAATCATTTTGTAAAATCAATAATTCATTTTGCGCAGACTTACCAAGGAATTGGAAATACTACTAAAGATAAATTTGTTAAGTATTTCCAAAATAAATATACTTCTGAATATTACACAAAAGCTTCACTCGAAAATGTTTTTTATATCGCTCAAAATCTATCATATCAATATCAAACTTTAGCGAAAGAAAATAATTTTTTTACAGGTAGAACGGAAAATTTAGGTAAAATTGTTGGGCAAAGATTATGCAGAATTCCAATTGAATTTACAGACAACATAGTAGATGATGCATTGAAAATGCTTGAACCTCAAGGACAGATAAATTAAATTAATTATCTTCTTAAGCAATATTTTATATTTGGAAGAATATTCTAATACAATCTATTTCGATTTTTTTATATTAATTCTAGTTTTTATATTAATTTTAGCAAGTAAATCAATTAAATCATTCTTTTTTAAAGAAATACAACCCGCTGTCGGAGAATAGTTTTCTCTTGCAACGTGTAAGAATATAGCACTTCCTTTTTTGGTATGCCTTTCTTATTATAACCAATTGGAAGAATTATATCGTATAAATCGTAATCTCTATATAGATTTTCTGATGAATTTATACATTCATTTGAAGGTAGGATAATAAATTTATTATAAAGCGAGCTATCGCTTACATCACACCAGCCGTAATTCTTTTCAATATTAATAAGGGGTAATTTTGTAGCTAAATTATTAATTTTATCTTTTCTATAAAATACTTCATTTATTTCAAAAATACCAAGCGGAGTTTTATCGTCTCCTTCAATTTTATGTTTTATTGCCCCATTTTTACCAATTGCACATTTGTAATTACTATTTTTATAAGTTAAAAAACATTCATTTTCTTTAACGTTGACATTTATAATATTATCTTCCAAGTAAGGATCTTTTTCTTTTAACCTAAATAGACTGCTTCCGTAAAATTCATTATTGATGTTTTTAAATGAAATAGCAGAAATTAATGCACCGTCAGTGTTAGATTCTTCGTAACTTTTTTATAACTCAAAATATAAATTTTATTATCTCCATCAGTTTCAAGAACAATTCCTACGTGACCTCCAATACCGTTGCTATTATTTTTTGTCTGTTTGTTAGAGAATTTTCTAAAAATCAAAATATCACCTTCTTTAACATCTTTAATATTTTTTAAAGGTATAGCGTTCAAATTTTTAGCAAATATAGCATAAGTGAATAAATTTTCCTTTATTGCATCTTGAGAGTTAAATCCAACATTCAAGAGGAAATTATTCAAGTTATGCATATCATACGTCCACATTAAATTGTACTTATTGCTGAATTCATCTTTATTGATAGTTCCAAGAACATAATTAATGAAACCAGCGCAGTCGTGTGGAGAAATTTCAAATTTTTCATAATTAAAATTTTCTGAATTAATACTGTCTCCAAAAGAATACCCGTTATGAACGAGCAATACACCGTCAAGATTATTGTGAGATGTGTAGAATATTGAATTTTTATCAATACTAATACCACCTCTAGGTCTTTTATACCAATAAAATATTGAACTTCTAACTAGATGCTTTTGAATATAAGAATTGTATATATTGGTGTTGATATTTTTAAGTGCCGTTAACATAATAATGATATTTGAAGGAATAGTTTTATCGGCTCTAGGATCTTAAAGGTTTAAATCTTGAAAATCTTGTGCCGGTAATTTATTATTTAGTTCTGTATTTTTTAGAAATTTACCGCTGATAATTTGATTCAATTCGTTATCAGAAAAGATATAAAACGTCATGAGGATCATAACTTTTCAACCTAAATCAATCGAATTTAAAGAAAGCATACTGTTATCAAATTCAATTATATAATTAACTGATTGCGAATTTTTAAAATAAGATTGGAATTTGAAATTTTTTGTCTTGTTTTAATTTCAGTAATCAAACTATTCAATTTCGTTATATCTTTTTTTTGAGTTAGATGAAATTTAGCAACAATATCAAAGGCTTTTTTTGTAATTTGATTATTGTATTTTTTATTTACAACATGGCTGTATTCAGTTTTAGTTATCGGTAATATAACTTCGGTAGTTTTTTGTTTTGTTGTGTGCAAGAGAATAGCGAAATAAAAATAATAATAATTATTATTTTAAATTTTACCAGTATGATTAAAGAGATCTTTTTATCTTCCAAATTGATATTTTCCCATTCTTATTCTTTTTGTTAAATTCATTTAGATATTTCTCAAAATCTATTTCTATCACTTTACTTGCTAAAGAGCTTGCATGTTTTATTTTTAATAAATTATGATTCTTGGTCAAAAATCCTACGTGTGTTGCGTCTTTTTGAGTTATGATACTATTATCTGTTTTATTTTTGATTTCCGAATCATCAGAAATGAAAATGATAAGATAAATATCGTCTCTTAATTTCAATAGATTACTTGCCTTTAGAGATTTTGCATTAACATAGTTAATGTTTACATCTTCAAGGTCTCCAGCTTTTATATTGTAAACGTAATCAAAGAATTTTTTTTTGTTAATCGAAATTTTTTCATTGTGGTTATCTGAAGATATTTTTGATGTAATATTTTCAAAAATAGAAGGAAATTTCAGTAATGTATCTAGAATGAAAAAATGTCTTCTGTGTTCTATATTGTATTTAAGATAATCATCATTCATCTCGTTAATTTCTTTGTATTTATAGAAATTTATTTCTTTGATTTTTCTGCGGAAATCTTCTAAATTTTTAGAGCTACTTGCCGAGATGACTGCATTGAAATATGTAACACAGTTTAATTCACCTATTTTATATAATAAATCTTCATTTCCATTTTTTGAATAAGGAGAATTTAGAAAATATTTAGTAAAATATTCAATTTTTTGAGGTAATGGTTTTTTGCTATTTTTCTTAATTTCGAATTCTATTTTCTTTTCTTGAGTTCTATTGTGAATCAAGTTCTTAATTCTCTCATAAGATAGATGAATTTTATCTTCAGATATTTTTCCATTTGATATATTATCAAGAATAATGTTGTAAATCTTTTCCGCTATATCTTTATCATATTGCATTTGGTTTGCATGTAATATTATATCAGTTCCAGCGTTTATTGCATTAACAACAATTTCTTTTAGAGTATATTTCTTATTCAAGGCATTCATATCTATTGCATCTGAAATTATAACTCCTTTATAGTTTAATTTTTCTCGTAATAATTTAGTTATTGTGTTGTATGAAATTGAAGCAGGGTAAATATTGTCAATATTTCTATTAAATAAATGACCAGTCATAATCATATCTACTTTATCTTTTTTAATTAATAATTTATAAGGGTTTAGTTCAACTTCTTTCCAAGTGTTTGTGATATCTACAAAACCTTCATGAGTATCTGATAAGGCGCTACCGTGCCCTGGGAAGTGCTTTATTGAAGTTAAAATTCCATTTTGGTTGTAAATATCTATAATTTCTTCTGCAATTTTTGCAACATTTGTAGCATTATCTCCAAGTAAGCGATGTTTTCTATTGAGGAAAAAATCTGGATCTTTATTTATCTGGATATCAACCACTGGAACAAAATTAACAGAGAAGCCCAAACCTTTGATTTGTTTTGCGTATTGATTCATTAGATGCTTTCTTTTACTTTTTTTCATTTTTGCAAATTCTCCTGAAGAAGATATATCGTTGAAATTATCTATATTGTATAATCTATTCACTCCACGGTATTTTAACTCTATTAATTCATTTTTTTTATTTAAAGCTACGCCTCCTTCCTGATCAACTGCAATAAATTCAATTCCTGCATTTTTTAATTTTTTCATATTTTCAAGTAATATTTCTTTTGAATAAGCGTTCCTATTTTTACCTGTCAAAAGATCTTGCAAGAAGAATACAGCTCCACCAAGTTTATTTTTTTCTAGCATATAGTCTAAATCTTCGTCCCTAAAACCAACAACAATCATAGATTTTATTTTATGACCTATTTTCTTTTCTGTTTCTAGTTTTAAATTTAAGTATTCTTTATTTTTAGAACAACCTGAAATAAGAGAAAACAATATAAATAACAAATATTTATTTCTTATTATATTCAAAATATACATAATGGAATATTAAAAAATATTAATTATTTTTTAATTGTCAAATAAATTCCAGTAATAATTTAAGTTTAAATCAAAGAATAACTAGTGTCTCTTATTATATCGCAACAATTTTCAGCTCCAGTATTTCTTGAATCTGAATTTTCCATTATTATTTCTTTTTTTGGAATTTCCGTTTCTTTAATTTTCATTTCGGAAAGTTGTTCGCATTTTTTTTTAAAATTTGATTTTTCTTCTTCACATTTCTGTATTAATTTTCGGAATTCTTTATTATGATCAATAGAAATCACATTATTGTCAAAAAGAAGCTCTATAAATGGCTCATTATTAAGAAGATACATTATCATATTGTGTGTTTCATTTACTATTTTTTGTTCATCTTGATACATCTCAAGAGCTTCTATTTTATATCTTATTACAATATCATTAAATTTCAAAGGATCTAATATATATATTGATCTTTTTCATTAACTATAGGGATTTCATTCTCTGTTTTACAAACCATCTTTACAAATTCTTTGCTCGTACCTTCTGTAATTTATCTGAAACTAAAATTTATGTAATTTGTATCAGATTCCATATCACCTGATCTGTTGCTTATTTTACATTTATTTTGAAGACGATTCTCGCTGTTTTCTAAAAATAAAGCGTTTGCAAGGCCGCGACACCGCTCTATTTGTTCGTTTGATTGAAATTGTAGTTTAATCTTATTTCTTTTGATATAACCAAGAATTGCATCTTTTTGAATTAGAATGTCTGAAATTTCTATTCCTTCTTCTTTACTTTTTAATATATAAATTTTTGATAAAAAATCTTTAACAGGTGTGCTGCAGTCACCAGTTTGCGAGATCATTTGAGTAATTGTAAGTTCTCTAGTTTCTGGATTTTTGATTTTATCTAATAAATATTTTAATGCATCAATTCTTATATTATTCAAAGGTGTAACTTTTGATATAAAATTTTGCAATTGCTCGTTTTCATTAATTATATTAAATAGTTCATTATTTTCTGAATTAGGCAGAATATTTATTTTTTTTAAAATCTCTTCCCAATTTATTATTTCGTCAAATGCTCCCATATTGAATAGCACGATATACGTAAGATTTATGTTAATAAAATTAATAGTCTCAGGTCTCAAAGGGTTACTGTCAAGATTTAAATCTCTTAAGTTAACAAGACCAGAAATACTCTCTGGAAGGGTGGTTAATTTATTATTGCTAAGATTTAAGTACTTTAAATTATTTAATTCTCAGATTTTAGGAAGTAAAGACTCGAAAGTTTTTTCTTCTAAAGGTATTAATATTTTAACTAAATTGAATGCTGACATTATATTTTTCTTTATCTTTATAATCTATTTTTGTGCTTTCAGAATCATTAATATTTATAAAGAGTTCCAAGAAGAATAATATTCATCTCTTCAACTTCTTAAATGTCTTGAATAAAGAATTTAATTTGTTTTTTTGAATGTAATTTTTATTCTTCAAACCCAATTGCAAATTTTTTATTTTTACCTATAGAAAAGATAATCTTCCTTCCCAGATAATTTTCATTAAAAATGAATTTTATATCTGTTATTTTCTTGTCATCAATTTTAATTGCTCCTTGTTCTATTAACCTTCTTGCTTCGCTTTTTGATTCCGTACATTCTAGAAATAGCAACAGATTAACAATATTATTATTTATTTTTACATTAATTATATTTTCAACGGAAGCATTTTTATTCAAAAATATCTCTCTGCTTTTATTTAAAGCTTCTGTGGCTTTAAATTCTCCGTGACACATTTTAGTTGCCTCAAAAGCCAAGATTTCTTTTACCTTATTTAATTCCTCATTTTTATAATTATTATATTTTTCAATTTCTTTATTAGATAAATCTGTAAATATTTTTAAGAAATTTAAAACATCATTATCGGGAGTATTTCTAAAATATTGAAAATAATCATAGGGATTTAACATATTTTGATGTAACCAAACTGCACCATTTGTAGTCTTCCCTATTTTATTTCCGTTAGAATCTGCAAGTAGTGGGAATGTCATACCAAAAACCTCTGCGTTTTGATTAACTCTTTTAATAAATTCAACCCCTTGAATAATATTACCCCACTGGTCAGAGCCGCCTACTTGAAGATTACAGCCATAATTTTTATATAAATAATAAAAGTCATAAGCTTGCATTAACATATAATTAAATTCTAAAAATGTTATCGGTTGTTCGTTATCAAGTCTTCTCTTGACAAAATCTATGTTTATCATTTTATTTATTGTAAAATGTGCCCCAATTTCTCTCAAGAAATCTATATAAGTTATATCTTTAAACCAATTATAATTTTCTAAAACTACAACATTTTTATCATTTAAGGGTATAAATTTTGCGAGACATTCTTTGATGTATTTTTTGTTTTCTTCAATTTGTTCGATTGAAAGCATTTTTCTTATTTCATTTTTATCTGAAGGGTCTCCGATTCTAGTGGTTGCATCTCCTAATATTAAAATTAATTTATGTCCTTGTTTCCAAATTTGTCTTGCGGTTAAAATAGTAATTAAATTGCCAACATGCAAACTTTTAGCTGTTAAGTCAAAACCGCAATAAGCAATAATTTTTTGATTATTTATAAATAATTCGAATTCTTTTGGGTTAGAAAAATCTTTTATAAGGTTCTTATATTTTAATAATTCAAAAAGCTTCATATGTTTAACTTGATTATTAAATAATTATTTAATAATCAAGTTATGATAATTATCAATAGTTTAACTCTAAATAATATAAAAAATTATATTAAATTACTTTATTTGATTTATATTTAATAATATTTATAATATTTCTGTTGAAATAATATGTTAGAAACGAAAACAGAAATAGATAATGAAGAATTCAAGGAGTTTATATATGATTACGAGATCAAAATAAATAAATGCGCTAAAAGTAATAATGAAGTTGAATTTGATGACGATCAAATAGGATTACTAG
>JAVKNF010000017.1:0-8598 GCA_031537795.1 Candidatus Deianiraeaceae bacterium
ATCATGTGTCTTAAACTTATTTTCCTTATCAGGAATATTGAAAATCTGGTTCTTTTTTTTATCACTTTCGTTAACTTTAAAAAATGTTGCGTTTTTCACAAAAGCTTCTTTTTTATCTTCTGTGATTTTCACAAGGTTTTTTGCTGGATAGGATTGATAAAAAGAGAGGGGATTTGATTTTTAGGTTAAAAAATAACCCTAGATCTTTAAATCTTCATTGCATTTCTATGTAAAGTTTTAAGGAATTTTTGACCAACAGTTTACGCAAGTGATTTTGTGTTATGTATAAAAATAAATTTACAGAATTGTTCAAAAGAATGTTACGAAGATATCTTTTTTATTGAATAATGTTTTCATCATTATTTTACCGTTTTTATCTATAAAAGCAGATATTCCATTATTTGAAAGACGAATAACAGGTAAATTCAGCCTAGCCGCGGTCCATTGAGCCATTGCAAGATGTTGATAAGGGGAATTTGTGTTTCCTGCCCAAACATCATTAGTTAGATTAATTATTACCTGTGGTTTATTTTTATATTGAAATTTCTCTTTAATTTTAAAGAATTGCTCGGTGAAAATTATATCATAACAAACTGCCGGTATCATAATTGGTAGATTTTGATACATAACAGCATCGTCATTTTCATTTTCAATTGCAAAATCCGACTCTCCTGCTATTGCAGTTATAAATTTTTTCGGTAATAATTTTCTAAAAGGAATATATTCTCCAAACGGAACTAGATTCCTTTTTTTATAAACACCCAATAATGTTCCATTTTTATTCAAGAAATAAATAACATTATAAACTTTATTCTTCATTTCCTCGAAAAAAGTACCACCTGCTACTAAAACAGAGCTATCATTTGGAAGTAAATTTCCAAGAATTACAGATAATTCTCCTTTATTTTCGAGTGGAAATTTGATCATATCTTCTGGCATCATGTAGATTGAATTTAATGTTGTTTTTTTTGTATTAATTTGCATTTCATTTATTGCAATCCCTAGTGTTTTATAGGGATTCATTTTTAATTTCTCTTTCGCGCTAATATTAGGTTGTATTCCAAAAAATAAAATATTGTATCTTTCTTGTAAAGAAAATGAAATTTTAAATAAACCAAACAAAAAATTAAATACAAAAAAAAACAAAAGGAGATAAAAGAATATTTTATCTCCTTTTGTTTTTTTTTTATGAAAATAAATTACAGGAGTTAAAACAATTAAAAAAAATATAAATGAAAAAATATAAATATTCATAAATTTTGGCAAAATTTGTAAAAATGGAGCATAACTAAAAAAATAGCCAAACACTTGCCAAGGAAAGCCGTTAAATAAATAATTTCCTCTTAAATATTCTGCACAAATGAAGAAAGATGTAAATAAAATTATTTTTAAAGTTAAATTATTTATTTTAAATTTATTAATACAAAATTTATAAATTAAAATAGCTAATGAGAATAACGGGCTTAAAATTACAATTGGGAGTAGAAATGCAAAAGGAACAAGAAACCAAAATGAAGAAATATCAGAAGTTAAAGGGTGTACAAGCCAGTAAAATTGAGACAAAACATAACCTGAAAAAAAATAAAAACACTTCTTGAAAAAATTTATATAATTGTATTTTCCTTCTGTTTTTGCTTTTATTAATTTTCTATAAAGAAAGTCATTTTCTGTTTCTAAAAAAAACAAAGAAAAAGATGTAAATAAAATTGGCAAAACAGAATAAGGGCTTGAGGCGAAAAAATTAATCGAACCTAGTAGAAATAACTTTAATTTCCATTTTTTTTGTAATTTTAATAAAATTGCACTTAAATAATTCTTCATTCTGAAAATATATATTCTCTATTATAAAATAATTTTGTTTTTGCAAGTATAATTTTTTTAAAATCCTCAATCTTTATTATTTTACTATTTTTTTTTAATTCTTGAACAGAAGTAATTCCTGTTTTAATATCACAAGATTTTATGAATTTAAAAGGGTCTAAACTATTATTATAATTTATTGAGAAACCATAAATCATATTATTTTTTGAAATTCTTAAACCTATAAAAGCAATTTTTTTATTTTCTTGTTTGTCATCTTTAACCCAAATACCTCTTCCTTCTTGTTCGTTTCTAAAGCTTTTTATTTCAATTTGTTTTAAAGATTCAATAATTATATCTTCTATCTTCTCTATAAGAAAATTAATATCGAATTTATTTTTTTCATTATTTTTCATAAACCATTTTTTTAAATCTAAAGCAAAATAACAAATAATTTGGCCCTCTCCGTGAAAAGTCCAAAGCCCGCCCCTTTTACTTTTTTGAGTTTTTATATTGTTGATAGATTTTGGAATTTCAGAATTTTGAATTGAATTTCCGTAAGTATAAATTGCTTCGTGTTCAAAAATATAAACTAATTCTTGTCTTTTATTTATATAATCTTGAAGAAGATTTTCAATTTCTTCATATTTTTCTGTTTTTTTGTTTGAAATAATAAATTGCATAAATTACATGTCTTCTTCTGTAAAAACATTGTTAGGGAGCTTTCTGTTTCCAGGTTTAATTTTAGTTTCAAATTTAATAATTGGTTGGAATTTAAATGTATAACTTACTAGATTGCCTATATTTCCAACAGTAAAGAAATTCGCATTAACAATAAAACCAATTACAAAACAAGAATGTCGATAGAATATACCAGAATTTATATTCGTTATGCCAGTTTTACCGTTTGGAAAATTAATAGTAGCTTCTTCAGACAGATTAAAACCGAAAGAGGATTGTATAAATAAATTCTTCATTATATTTATTCTAGTAGACAAACCTAAAGTGGAGATTTCCCTGTTAAAAAAAGAAGCTTCTCTTGCAATAAACATTTGATATACTCCTACATTTAAAATTCCATTAAATAAATTAATCATAGCTACTTGATTAAGCTCTAAAAGAGTTCCATTTTTTATATCTAAGCGATAATTTCCTTTATATATAGCTCCTTTTACATTAAAACCAAATTCTCCTACAAAATTAGAAAACCCTATTGAGTTTAAACCAGAAAATGAAGTTACATAACTTCCAAGTGGATTGTAAATATTATTTTGTATCGCTCCCCCTGCAAAAAAAAATATATCATGAGAGTATTCGTGCTTTAAATTTAGACCACCATAAGGAGAAATTCCGTAATCGTATATAGAAAGACCTCCACTTCTGAATGTTTCATAAAAATTGTAATAATTTAAAGTAAATAAATAATAGGTATCATTTATAAAAGTATTTTTATCAAAAAATGCTTGATTTACTCTAATTCCTATTTTTGGGTCTATTATTGTTGTTCCTAAATTTGAATTAGAAATTAAAATATAATTTAACATTATATTAGACTGAAAACCCTGCCTTGTAAAGTTTGTCCGCATATTAGTTCCTAAAAATTGAGGGCTATTTAATATATAAGCATAATTACCTAAAACATAAACATTACTATAAGTTAAGCTGTTATTATTAAAACTCTCCGCTCCGTTTATTCCTATGAAATTTGGAGCAATCGCAGTTTGATTTGTCGATATATTTGTAAGATTATGAAATTCTAAATACGGAGTAAAATTTGCACTTAATTTAATACCGTTGTTAAAGATGTAAGAAAGATCATATCCAGTTTTTATTCTTGCTTGAAAATGATTATAAGCAGATTGTGTATTTATATATGAACTTTGGAAATCATAAAAGAATTTACCCCCAATAAAGTCTAGATTTGTTTGCATCATAGATCTTATAATAGGCATATATTGAGGCACTATATTTTGGTTAAACCTCATCATTGTCTGTCTGTACTCAACAATTTCAATAGAGTGAAAGGAGTTCTTTTCAACATAATTTAATTGAATTCTATTTCTTAAATAAGGAGTATAATTCATTTTATAAATATATAAAATATTTGGATCAGAAATATAAGTCCAGTCAATATTTAGAAATAAATTCTCTCTGAAAGCTATAAAACTTTTTGCTTTTAAAAAACCTCTATATCCCATTAATTGATATCCGTTTGAATCTAACTTACCTAAACCTGAATCATTTATTAATTGAGTTCTATCTGTTAAAAGCCCTGTAAATCTATAATAATTTTGGTAACCGTATTCATTTGAAATTAAATGCCTGAAATCCAACCCAAAAGAACTCTCCCTCATTCTTTGAAAGTCTAGAGGCATTAGAGTTGGGTCATTTGTTGTCTTTTGTGAACTTAAACCCGGTATTGAAAAATACTGACTCCTACTAATTATTAAATCAATATTATTTGATATTCTAAAGTAGATTGGTATTTCAATTCCTTGTTGCCTTAAACCTAAAGAAGTTAATCTTGGAGGCATTACACCGCTTTGAACTTCTTTCATATTAAAAGATAAATACGGGAAATAAAAAATAGGAATAGGCCCTAACCTAAAAACAACATTCTTTAAATAAGCTGTACGTGTATTTTTATTTACTTCTATTTCACTAGAATAAACAGACCAAGGGTTTAAAATATAAGACCATTCAGTTTTATTTAAGCCATTTCTATAAACTAAATTGTGTTTTGGTTCCTGTATTTCATTTATTTTGTACATTCCGTTTTTTTCGATCTCTTCCCTTTGTTTTTCAAGCTCTTTATCAGGAATTATACAAGAAGACAGAATACAATCTTCCAATATATATACTTCATCATCCTTTTCAATTGCCTTTCTTGCAAAAAATGAAATTCCGTCATCTCCTGGAAACAACTGTATATCATTTAAATAAGAGTTATTTTTTGAGGAATTATAAAATATTTTACTACCAAAAATATAAGTTCCGTCGTCAAGTAAAATTTTCACAGGTTTATCTGTAAAAAATAATTGATTTTCTGGATTGTTACTTTCATTTTTATTAATTTTTAGAAAGTTAAATTCATCAGAAGAAAATACAATATCGGTTTTTTTCAGTAAAACATCTCCTTTGAAAATTGATATCTCTTTATCTTTTTTTGCATAATCAGACTGAATTAAAATATTATCTAAATCTTTTGATTGTAAATTTTTAAGATTAAATAAATAAAAAATCAATAAAAGAAACAACACCTTCTTTTGAAATTCTTGATTTCTTAATAAAAGTCAATTTTTTTAATTCAAATTTAGAAATTGATTAACTTTCAAAAATAAATCCTTCTATTCTTAAATCTATTATTTTATAATTATTAGAATTTTCTAATTTAATGTATTTCAAGACAGCTTCCTCTATTTTATTTCTTGGGAGCATTAATTTAAGGCCGTTTTTCATAAAAAAATTAAATCTTTGAGTGTTTGTAAGTTCTATAAAATTTATTTTATTTTCAATCTTGTATTTTTTGACAATGTTCAAAATATATTCAAAGTTATATTTAATGTTTTCATTATTTTTTATTAAAATAAGATCATCTATTTTCATAATTTGATTAAAATTATCTAGATTCTCATTGACATAAATTGAGACATAATCTTCTTTTATTAATTTTAAAAAATCATTTTTATCACTAAAAACAAGAGCAATCGGCTCGAATTCAAGTATATTCAAAAAAATAATATTATCAAAAAAAGATCTACTTAAACTAACATCTTTTATAAATCTTAATTCTTTTATTTTATTTTCAATTTCTATAGATGAAAATTTCTCTTTTTGCATTTCTTTGAATAAATTTAGAAGAAATTCACTTTTAATTCTTTTATTTCCGTTAATTATTAATTTTAAATCTGGGCTGTTTAAATTTATCTTTTTTTTTATCTTGCTCTGAAAGGTTTCTCCAAGATTCAAAATGTTTGATGTATTTTTTAAAAATAGAAAAACAAAAAAACTGAATAAAATTATTATTACAATTTTTTTTAATTTATAAAAAAAATATCTTAAATTTCTTTTAATAATAATTAAATCAATTGAAGTTTTGTATATTAAATTATTCTCAAATTCCGCATCTGGCATTATTTATCAAAGTTTCAACAATATCTTTAAATTCTATTCCAATTTTTTTTGCAACATTAGGAACTATAGATGTTTTCGTGCAACCGGGGTTGTTATTTATTTCGCTCATAAAAGGTTGTAAATTTTTATCAATTAAAAAATCAATTCTTGATATACAATTCAAACCTATTGCATTGTGTAAATTTTCAGACCATTTCATCATATTGGAAATTGTACTTTTATCTAAATCTTCCGGCTCGAAATGAATAGATTTTCCTTCTTGGTATTTAGACTCGAATGTGTAGAATTCATCTTTTGGCTTTACTTCTTCTATTCCTATAGCTTTATTATTAAGAATTACAACAAACACCTCTCTTGCACTTTCAATAAATTCTTCGATCATAAATTCTTTAGAATTTGTTTTGAATTTATAATCTGAAAGATCTAGAGAAAAATCAGCAACAAATGCATCAATAGAAGACCCATCTCTTGTTGGCTTGATAAAAAATTTATTATATTTTTTTAACTCTGAATTTCTAATTAATTCTTTCCATCTTCCATTTTTTATATCTTCTTTTCCGCAGTAAATATCATCTTTTGTAGGTATTTTTAATTCTTTCATAAATTGCTTTGAAATTTTTTTATCAAATGCAAATGAAGATTCAGAAAAACCACTATGAGTATATGGAATTTGCATTATATCTAAAAGACCAGAAAGTCTTCCATCTTCTCCAAAAGTACCGTACATTCCATTAAAAACTAAATCTGGCTTTATTTTTATAATTTCTAAAGGTAAATCTTTACTAAATTCTAAAAGATAAACATTGTGCCCTAATTCTTGTAAAGCGATTTCAAAATCCCCAACAGAAAGCTTCGAAACTTCACCTTCTGTTACACTTCCTCCGAAAATTAAAGCTATTTTCATATTTTATTTTTTAATTTATTGATACATTTATCAAGCCCATAAATTGCAATCAGTGTTCCGATTCTTGGACCTTTTTCGATTCCAGTTAATATTTTATAAAGAGAAGAAAACCAGTCTTGAAGTTCAATATTAAAGCTTTTACCGACTTCGTAAGTTGTATTTTGGATATTAACAGCTGTTTTGTCGTTTAAATTTTCTAACTCAAGAATTAGTTTTTTTATTGCATTTTTTGTATTTTCATCTTCAATTTTATAGTCTATTTTTGTATTTTTAATAAAATCATTATAATAATTGACTCCGCCTTTTATTAAATCGTTCAAAAGTTTATCATTTTGGTTCAAGTTTTTATCATATTTTTTAAGAAATTGCCAAAGAATTTCTTCATTTTCAGCCCCACAGATTGAGGCCAGATTTATAATTAAAGAAAATGAAATTTCACTATCAAATCTAGAAGGATTCTCGTTATGAACATGCCAAACTGGGTTTTCTATTTTCTTTTTTTCATCAATTTCTGTTTGAAATTTGTTTAACATTGTTAAATATTCGTCTGCAACTTTTGGTATTATATCAAAATAAAGCCTTTTTGCTGTTTGTGGTTTTAAATACATATAATAAGCAAGAACATCTTTATTCACATACCTCAACCAAGTTTCAACTGATGTACCGTTTCCTTTTGTTTTTGAAATTTTTTTTCCTTCTTCATCTAAAAATAATTCATAGAAAAATGTTGTAGGGTTTCTATTTCCAATAGTTTTTGCTATATTTTTATAAAGCTGATCATTAGGCCAATGATCTTTTCCGTATATTTCAAAGTCAACAGCTAATGCCACCCACCTCATTCCAAAATCACATTTCCATTGTAATTTACAATTTCCATTCAGAAAAGAAATTTCTTTTTCTTTTCCATTTAATTTATATTTTATTGTATTTTTTTCCAAATCTAAATTTATCACATCACTAAAAATACAAATTCCTAACTCCTTATCAATTGGAATAAAAGGGTGGTAAGTTGATTGTCTTTCAGTTCCTAAAGTTGGAAGCATTAAATTCATTAAATCTTGATATTTTCTCGCTGCAATTTTTAAAGCATCATTAAATAATCCAGATTTATAAGCTTTTGTTGCGCTTAAAAATTCATATTTAAAATTAAATCTATTTAAAAATTCTATCAATTTTTTATTTCCGTGGTCCCCAAAACTCTCACATTCTTGAAAAGGGTCCGGTACAGAAGTTAAAGGCTTAAATAAATGCTCTCTTAACTTGTCTTGATTTGGCACGTTACCGGGAATTTTCCTCATACCGTCTAAATCATCAGATATAACAATTAATTTTATAGGAATCTCCGGTGCGAGTTTTTTAAAGGCATTTATAACATAATTAGTTCTTACAATCTCACCAAATGTTCCGATATGTGGCAAACCAGAAGGGCCGTAACCAGTGCAAAATAAAACATAACCTTTATCTGGAGTTTTATAATTAATATCTTTTAATAAAATTTTTGCTTGCTCAAAAGCCCAACTATTTACGGTATTGTAGTCCATTTTCTTGTTTCTATTTTGAATATTTATAAATATCAAGAAATAAATAAATCACAAAACCAAATCCCCTCTCTTTTTATCAATCCTATCCACCAAAAAAACGTTGTGTTTTTCATAAAAGCTATTTTTTAATATCTTGTGATTTACGCAAGATATATTAAATAACAGGCTTCAACCCGGTATAACTTATAATTATTAAAATTTAGAAGAAATTTTAAAGAA
>JAVKNF010000018.1:0-4456 GCA_031537795.1 Candidatus Deianiraeaceae bacterium
AGAACGCACAATTTTCGATTAACATATTAATTATAAAATTAAATATTAAGAGATTTAAAAGTCAACACTTTTAGGCAGTGTTTTAGCAATCTGAAAGAAATCACTTGATATTTCTAATATATCCTCTATTTTTTTTAATTTTGATATTTTAGATCTAAATTCTCCTCCATTTTCTATTCCTTTGCTGTAAAAATAAAGATGTTTTACTATGAAACCTAAACATTTCTCCTTATAGTGTTCTTCAAGTAGTATTATATGAGGTTCTATAATTTCTTGAAGAATATTCTTGGGTTTTAAATTTTTGTATATTCCTGTTTTGAAAAAATCTCTCATTTCTTGAATCAACCACGGTTTTCCATATAATTCTCTTGCTATCATAACTCCGTCAGCGGAAGATTCTTCAAGTGCTAAATTAACTTTCTCAATGTTTGTTATATCGCCATTTGCAATTACTGGTATTTTGACAGCATTTTTTACATCTTTAATTAATTTCCAGTTCGCATTGCCTTCATACAATTGACTTCTTGTTCTACCGTGAACTGTTATAGTTTTGCAACCTAAATCTTCAGCTATTTTTGCAAGCTCTGGAGCATTTATCAAATCAAAATCCCAACCAAGTCTCATTTTTATAGTAACTGGTATTTTGACTGACTGGACTGTTGCTTTTATTATTTCGGTTGATTTTTTTAAATCTTTCATCAAAGCAGAACCTGCGTGTCCGTTTACTACTTTTTTAACAGGGCAACCAAAGTTCATATCAATAATATCTGCACCTAAATCTTGACAAATTTTTGCTGCATTGGACATCAAATTTGGGTCATGCCCTGCAATTTGTATAACAAAAGGGATGTTATTAGAGAAATTTTTCTTGCTTGAATTTTTAATATATTCTTTTTTATAGTCTAAATTCATTGCATCAGAGGAGAGCATTTCAGTGTAGACAAAAGGAGCGCCAAATTTACATATCATTTCTCTAAAAGGGTAATCCATAATACCGCACATAGGAGCAGGAATTATTGGTTGCTCTATTTTAAATTTCCCTATATTAAATGTCTTCATTTTCGCCTCTGTAGAAACAATTTATATATTCATAAGCTATGTCGAAAGATGGAAAATAAAAATTACCAAAAACAGCAGATAATATATTCATTTCTGGCTCGAAAATAAAACAAGATGAATAACCAGACAAATATCCACAATGAAAAACTATATCGTGGTTATTTTTCTTCATATAACTTTGACGTAAACCGTAACTATAACCTCCTCCCGATGTTGTAAAAGCTCCTGTTTTGTTTTTTGCAAAATATATATCCCCTAAATCATTTTTACCTGAATAAAATAATTTATTTTTTAATTTATTTGATGCAATTTCTTCATTAAAAAAAAGAGCTTTTGCGTATTTTTCATACTCATCTATATTTAAAAATACTCCTTGATCTCCTGTTATTTTTAAAACTTTACTTCTTTCTTTTACAGGTTTGAAAAGTGGAAATAAATCAAAAGATTTATTGTTTTCAATTTTATTTATAGTTATATTTTTTAACTTTGCTCTTTTAAAAAGATCTTCATTTATAAAATCCTCAAACAACCCTCCAGAAACAATTTCAACAATTTTCGCAAGAAGAACGTACCCTGTATTATTATATACAAACTCTTTTCCGATATTGTTTTTGTTGAAGGATTTCTTATTATTTTTTAAAAAATTGAGAATAAATTTATAATCTATTTTTTCTTTTTTATCGTAAATTTTATTTATATTTATAACATAAAGATAATCAATTATGCCTGATGTATGAAAAAGTAAATGTTTAATTTTTATTTCTTTATAGGCTGAATCTAATTCAGGTAAATATTCTAGAATATAGTCTTCAATTGATAAATTATTTTTATTTTCCAATATTGCAATCGCTAAACCTGTCATATGTTTGGAACAAGAAGCTAAATTATACTTTAAATTAATATTTTTTCCGAAATTTTTTTTGTTTATCGTCCATCCATCTTTTATAAGTAAGGAAGATAGTGATATTTTATTTTTTGCATTAGTGCTATTCTTTAATTTTAAATTTACGTTATTTATACATTGTTTAATTTCCAAATCTAAAGAAAAAGCTGAAATATTAAGCAAAAAGAAACTTATGTATTTTAATTTTTTTAATAACATATTTTTGAATAAAATTGATATAAGAATAAAATTCAAGTTTATTTATTGAAATTTAAAAAAGCATTGTTAATCTTTCATTGAAATGAACAAAGAGTTATTTTTATCAAAAATATCAACTTTTTACAATGGAGATTTATCTTTAATCTCAAAAGGGTATGATTTTTGTAAAAAATATCATGAAGGCCAAATGAGAAAATCTGGTGATCCTTATTTTACGCATCCGGTTGAAGTTGCTTGCGAGCTTGCAAAAATGGACTTCGATCAAGAAACTATTATATCTGGGTTACTTCACGATACGATTGAAGATACAAAATTAACAAAAAAAGAAATTGAGATTGAGTTTTCAAAAGAGATAGCGGAAATTGTAGACGGAGTTACAAAATTAGATGAAATAAGAGACAGAGTAAAATTTTCAGATAAAACTATCAAGCAATCTGATAATTTCAGAAAATTATTCTTAGCTTTGTCTAAAGATATTAGAGTCCTTATAGTTAAATTAGTTGACAGACTTCATAATATGAGAACACTCGCTTCTCATAAAACAGATAGACAACAAGCTATTTCTTTAGAGACTTTAGAGATATTTGCTCCTTTAGCTGAAAAAATAGGCTTACAAGCTGTAAAAAATGAACTTTACGATATTTCTTTTAGTTATTTATATCAGAAAGAAAAAGAAGTTATAGAAAAAGAGGTCCAAAAATTAAAATCTTCATTCAAGTATGAAGGAGTGGTTGAAGATATAATCGAAGAGTTATGTAAACTATTAAAAGAGAATAATTTAAATTGTAAAATTTTCGGTAGGGAGAAATCTTCTTACGCGATTTGGCAAAAAGTTAAAACTCAAAATATATCATTTTATAATATTTCAGATGTTATAGCTTTTAGAGTAATTACAAATTCAGTAGAGGATTGCTATAAAGTTCTGTTCGCCATTCATACAAAATATCATGCAATGCCAAGACGATTCGTAGATTACATAAGTACCCCAAAACCAAATAATTATCAATCTATACATACATCTATAATTGGCCCTATGAATTATTTAATTGAAATTCAAATTAGAACTGAAAAAATGCATTTGGAATCTGAATATGGGCTTGCTGTACATTGGAAGTATAAGCAAAATAAAGACCCACTAAAAAATACTAAATTACAATCTAGTTGGCTTAAAAGAGTTCTAAAAATTGTAAGCAATACAGCGGACCCGCTTGATTTAATTGAAGGGGCAAGAAATGAAATTAATTATGAAAAAATTCACGTTATAGATGAAAATGGAAATCTTATTGAAATAAAATCAACATCTACAATCTTAGATTACGCAACTTTTGTGATAGGTTTAAATGTAAGATTCTTGGAATATGCAATAGTTGACGGGAAAATAGTTAATTATGATTATATTTTAGAAAATGGAGAGCAAGTTAAATTGATTTTATCTTCAAATATTATTTTAAAAAAAGATAACTCTAAACATTGCACGACTCAAGAGTCTAAAAATATCGTTCTTCTTGCTTTGGCAAAACTTTAAAACTCTTCATCAAGTTCATTTTGATTTTTCAAAACATCTAAATCATTAATATTTTTGGAGCCCACTGAATCAATGTTTTCATTCTACATTTCTTCGTAATTATTGCACACATCATCAGACATATCTTCAGTCATAATGTTATCTTCAGGATTAAATTCTTTTATTGTTTCATTTACAACTTGAAAGTTAGGATTATAATCTTCTAGTTCAGAATTTTCTAAATCTTCTAAATTTTCTATATCAGAAAATCGAAATTGAGCTTCAGGATTAAATTCTTTTAGATAATCTAAAAGAATTTTTTGCTCTATTGAGTCGTCCTAAAAAACATTATTTAAAAACACTTCTTGATCTGTGTATCCATTTTTTTCTAAATATTCTTCATCTTGGGTTATTTTAAGTATAAATTTCTTCTTATTTCAACTTTAAATCTCTTTTCATCGAGCAATTCTTCTTTTATTCCTTGTCTAATTTGTAGAATATGTTTTTCACGAGTTTTTTTCATACTATAACAATATGTATGAAAAATATATTAATTTCAATTTTTTTTACAAATTAAAGAAAAAAATACATTTTTAATCAAATTTATTATTTAAGATTTTTTACTCCCTTGTAGTAATTATCGAAAAAGAAGAACTTACTTTATTAAATGCTTCTTTTTAATATCTAATCATTCTCTAATCAATCCTAATATTATATTCTTTAATTAATTTCCAATAACTTCCGTTGTCAAATTCTTTAAGTTGTTTTAAGGTGAGTTTTTTCCATAAAGA
>JAVKNF010000019.1:0-4026 GCA_031537795.1 Candidatus Deianiraeaceae bacterium
CCCAGTTTTATAATTTCTACTATAAAAACTATCATTCATTGAATGAATTTGAGTTGTAAGTTTTCTGCTATATTTTGAAATATCTGCGGCTTTAATTCTCATATTTTCTAAGAAATAGATTTATTTTTTTAAATGTCAAGTATATAAAAAAGGAAGAGATTTCAAAAAATAATCTTGCAAATAAAAAATATCATTCTTAAATTAATTTATATTATATAAGGGTGTTTAGCTCAGTTGGTTAGAGCATCTCGTTTACACCGAGGAGGTCTGGGGTTCGAGTCCCTAAACACCCACCATATTTCTAGATAATTTATTTAATTTAAGGGAAGCATAATAATAAGAAAAATATATCAATAGTTATTTATAATAATCTTTTTTAAGATCTTCTTGTGACCTGAAAGGCGTTTTGTAAATAAGATTTGACAATTAATCAATATTTATTTGAGTTTTTTGTTATATATATTTAACTATTTGAGAAGTAAAGTTGATTTTATTAAGTAAATTTTGTTATTTTGTTTTATTTTTTAAGTTCTGTAACGTCTGTATGAATTTTCTTATCATCTTTCCAGATACCTTCTTCAATTTTACCGTTAAAATATCTTATTTTACCTCTTCCATTTCTTAAATCATCTTTCCAGATACCTTGAAACACATCTCCATTTTTAAAAGTGTATCGACCTTTACCGTGTTTTTTATTATTTATAAATTCTCCTTCGAAAAAATCTCCATTTTTCAAAAACAATTTACCTTTTCCTTCCATAAAATCATTTTTCCATTGGCCTGTATATATCATTTTATCTTCAAACCAAATATATTGGCCTTTTCCTTCTTTTGTCTCTTTATCTTTAGTTCTTAAAATTTGGCCAGAATATAGATCACCGTTTTTGTATTTTATAGTTTTGTTGTCTTTGTGAGCGCAAGAAAAAAACAACAAAGAAAAGAGAATTAGAATAAATTTTAACTTCATAATTTGACTATATATACAAATAATATTATTATCAAATTTTTCTCGTTAAAATTGTGAAAATCTTTATCTTATCTTATTTTAAAGTAAATTTAAGAATTAAATTTTTTGCCTCTTGAGCGTTTTTATAATCCATAACTTTAACCCATTTTCCTTTGTCTAAATCTTTATATTTTTCAAAGAAATGAGATATCTGCTTTAAAGTCATTTCATCTAAATCTTTAATATCTCTAATTTTTGCATAAAATGGGTCAATTTTATCATCCGGAACTGCTATAATTTTTTCATCCATACCTTTTTCATCTTCCATAATTAAGACACCAATTGCTCTTGAAAGAATCACAGAATTAGCTACAATAGGAAATCTAGTTAAAACAAGTGCATCGAGAGCATCTCCGTCTTCTGCTTTTGTTTGAGGTATAAAGCCGTAATTTGCTGGGTATCTCATTGCCACAGGAAGAAATCTATCAACGTATAATATATTTTCTTCTGTGCAAATTTCATATTTCACAGGGTCTGAATTCATTGGAATTTCAACAACTACATTGAAAACATCGGGAGATTTTGCTCCTATTTTAAATTTTTGCATAACTTTATATTTTTAGTTAATAAATTGTTTTATTTTAAAATCAAGTTGCGTATTATACTCTTTTTAATTGTATATTATTTTTTATATAATATAATTTTGTGTTTTACTTAAATGAATAATAATCAGCAAAAAAGAGAAGAAATTTTAGATATTTTAGAGGTCAAATCAAATGGCAATTTAAAAAATACTCCTAATTTATGTTATTTAAGATCGCTCCAACAATTAATGACAAATCAACCTACTTTATTAGAGAAAATATTGGGCTTGAAAAATGTAATCAACAAATTGAATCAAGAACAATTAAACGATAAATTAAAAGATGAAAGTAAAAAAGGAATACATTTAATTAAATTTTTATACTATACAATAGTTGTTATATTAGGAGAAGAAGCATCAGGAGTAAAAATAGAAGATCTAGATATAGAAGATGTAAGGAATTCAAAAATTGACAATGAATTAACTGAATTTTTAACTGGACAAACAGGAAGTCAACAAGATCAACAAGAAATGAAGTGCAAAATGCTTTCTATTATCGAGAGAACGCTTAAAGATATTGATTCTGTAGATAAAGACAATTCAAATAAAAGAGATATTAATAATTTTTATAACCCTTTAGAAATAAGAACATACACGATATGTAATAACACAGAATGCTGTAAAAAAGGATTAAAAGAAAGGCATACAGAAAGCCCAGGAATCGAAATTATGATATCAGCAGAAGATGTCTCAACGAAAGGTATATCAACTTCTGAAACAGATAATGTTGAAGATTTTAATTGCCCTAATTGTAACAGAAAAAACACAACTTTAAAATTAACGGAATATAAAAAAAGAGCAAAAGAAATTAATGTTTATATTGAAAGGTATTATCGAAAAAATAATACAAACTATAAAGATAATAGAGAATTAGATTTTAATATATATAAAAAAATAGAATTAGGAGACAGGCAACATCAAATTTCATCTTTTTCCATTCATATAGGGACTTTAGTTTCTGGACATTATATAACTTATATAAAAGTAAGTGAAGATATATGGGCAGAGTTTGATAGTCTATCGTCGAATGTAAGTTTAAAAAAAGAAGAAGATATACCTGATATATTTAACAAAAAATGTTATTGTATTACATATTTAAATTCAAATGATTTAGAATATGGAATGGAACTTCAAAATAAAAGATTTGAAGGATGGTTAACTCAAAAAATAAAGGAAAAACAAGAAGAAGAGAATAAAAAAAAAGAAAAAAGAAAAAAAGAAAAAGAAGAAAAGAAGAAGAAGATATTAATCGAAATAACAAATCTTACATTAAATGAAAACAGTTCAGATAAAGAAAAAGAAGAAAAGAAGAAGTTAAAAGAAGAAGCCACTCTAATAGAAAAAAGAATATCATATTTAGAAGAAGTAAAAAAGAGAGTAAATAAAAAAGAAGAAAAGAAGAAGTTAAAAAACAGTTCACCCAAAGAAAAGAGATTGAAATCAATAGAATGCAGTTACAGCGAATTACAAGCGAAACTTTATAAGAAAGAAGAAGAAATAAAAGATACAATCTCAAATCTTGATAACATCAAAGAAGAAGAAATAAAACAACTTTATCAAGAAATGGAAGATATTCAGAAAGATAAAGAGATAGATTCTGATAAAGATACCAATATAGATGTTTTTATTGAAAACAAAACAAAAGAAGTTAGGTTTATAAAAGCATTCAAAGAACTTAGATATCTAAAAGATAATTCAAAGTATAGATTCATAGGACAATTTAAAGATGAAAATAATGCAGAGATATCTAAATTAAAAGATGTTTATTATGATACTGCTCAAGATGCAAGTCAGACTAAAATAAAAGATAGAAAAATTAAAAAAGAATTTGCTTCATTAGAGAAATTAATTAACAAAGAAGAAGAGTTAGAAAATAAAATAAAAAACCTAAAAGAAAAAATTAAAAAAGAAAACTACGAATCAAATAAAAACAAACAAAATGAATTAGAAAAAATAGAGAAAGTTATAGAAGAAAGAAAAGAAATAGATAAATTAAAGCTCTCTAAAATGTTTTTAGTTTATATTTGTATTTATAATAATTTCTCAAAATCTGATAATGAAGGTGTCATTGATAGGCATACAAATCTTCCTCATAATAAAAACGTAGATCACTTTTACAGAGCAATCTTGTTTTTAAAAGAAGCAGAAAATAACACTCCAATTTTAACGTCAATAAGAAAATATAAAAAAAATAAAACAATTGAAGAGCTTGAAAATAAAACAATTGAAGAGCTTGAAAATAAAACAATTGAAGCGTTTATAGAATTTGAAGAAGCTTCAATTTCTCAAAAATTTACCCACCTCCAAAACACCCTCCAAGAAATCTCTCCACTTCCTAAAAACAATAACTCGAATTCAAATAATGAAGCAAATAAAAACAACAATAAAACTGAGAATAAAAACAATAACTCGAATTCAAATAATGAAGCAAATAAAA
>JAVKNF010000020.1:0-6190 GCA_031537795.1 Candidatus Deianiraeaceae bacterium
ACGTAATTTTACTTTAGAACTTAGAGCTTATAGTATAAAACATAATATTCCAATGTTAGAGCTTTTTAATGATGTAGAGGTCCACGGAATAGTATTTTCTGTTGCAGATAATATAAAGAAGTTGAAAGATTATTCAGAAATGATCGATATATTTATTAAGTTACGTAATTTTACTTTAGAACTTAGAGCTTATAGTATAAAACATAATATTCCAATGTTAGAGCTTTTTAATGATGTAGAGGTCCACGGAATAGTATTTTCTGTTGCAGATAATATAAAGAAGTTGAAAGAAAATAAGACACATCAATATATAATAAGTCCTAATGGTGAACTTGTCACACACGTAACAATAAAAATAAAAGAATATAGTAAGGATTTTATACTAAAAGAGATTAAAAATCTTGATAATTTTCTTAATAAAGAAAATGTAAAAAATATAATAATAAATATAATAAAACAGGAGAAGAAAAGAGCGAAAGATACTGAAATTAAATATTCTGAAATGTCACCTTTTGAATTAAATGATAAATATGATATAGATCAAATAGAAATAGAAATAGAAAGATCAGAAGAAAATGTAACAGATGCAATAGAAACTAACATTCTAGAAAGTAGATCAAAACCAATAGCTATCTCTTCAAAGATACCGGATTTTAAAAGAAGAAACAATTTTAGAAGACCTACTAAAAAAGAAGAAATAGAAATAGAAAGATCAGAAGTAAGATATAAGAGAGAAGGCTCTCTTCATTCTGAGGCTGTTATAAGAAAGTTTGCAGATGGTTATATAGCTAAAGAAATTAGAACAAAGAAAGGTGTATCCACTCAAAGAAGTGTTGTTCTAACGAATCAAGAAGAAATTCTTGTACAGAAAACCACAAGACACAGTCTAGGAAAAGCGACAAAAAACATAAAGGCTTCATTAAGTTCAGCGAAGTTGAATTCTAACTCATTAAACAAAACATATAAAAATATTAAAGAAAGAGAGTGAAAAATACAAAAAGCTTTAACTATTCATTTTTTGTACTTACGACAGAACTATAACCAGAATCAACATATATATTTTGTGCTGTAACTCCTGAAGATAAATCACTAAATAAATAGAGAGCTGTTTTTGCAACATCTTCTTGAGAAACATTTCTTTTAAGAGGTGCATTTATTTCAACGGATCGCAATACCTTATTAAATTCCCGAATTGCAGATGAAGCTAAAGTTTTTATAGGCCCTGAAGAAATTGAATTCACCCTGATTCCTTTGTCTCCAAAATCTACAGCAAGATACCTAACACTTGCTTCAAGTGCTGCTTTTGCAATGCCCATTATATTGTAATTTGTTATTACCTTCTCCGCACCTAGATATGTTAATGTTAAAGCACTTCCATTTTCGTTCAACAAATCTTTAGACCTCTTCATTAAATTTGTAAAAGAGTAGACCGAAATATCCATAGCTAAATGAAAATCTTCCTTTGTAAAATTATAATATTTCCCTGACAAATTATCTTTATTCGAAAATGCAATCCCGTGAAGCAGAAGATCATAATTGCTCCAATATTTTCCTAATTCTTCAAAACAAGTATCAAAAGATTCTTCTTTGCTTGCATCTAATTCTATAATAGCGGTTGCTTTTAATTCTCGTGCAATCTCTTCAACTCTAGATTTCATAACAGGGTGATATGTTAAGATTAATTCTGCTCCTTGTTCTTTAGATTTTTTTGCTATTTCATAAGATATAGATCTTTCATTTCCAATACCTGTAATCAATGCTTTCTTATCCTTCAACAACATTATAAATATTTAAAATATAAATATAAATATTTTTTACAAATTGCAAGCTTAATTTAGATTGTATGTATAAAAGATTGCAAATAAAAAACTTCATTTTAAGTAAAAAGATATTAATTATAATGCGTCTTTGGTCGATTCATCCAAAATATTTAGACCAAAAAGGTTTAGTTGCACTTTGGAGAGAAACACTTCTTGCTCAGAATGTTTTGGCTGGAAATACAAAAGGCTATAAAAATCACCCTCAATTAATTAGGTTTAAAACACATTCCAGTCCAATTCCTGCAATAGGGTTTTATTTATATGAAATATATATTGAAGCGAAAAAGAGAGATTATTCTTTTAACAAAGATAAAATTATTAGAATTGAAGAGAATACTGAAATAATAAATACTACAATCGGGCAAATTCAATACGAATTTAAACACTTAAAGAATAAATTAATAAAAAGAGATATCCTAAAATTTAAAGAAATTGAAGAAATAGAGAATATTGAAGTTCATCCAATCTTTAAAGTTAAAGAAGGAAATATTGAAAGTTGGGAAATTATAAATTAATTTTATTTTACAATAAAAAGAGATGACTGATGCTAGATATTCTTTACGCAAAAGATTGCAAATATAAATTTATATCTTACATATATATCGGAACAAGAATTAATATAAATAATGAAAATAAAAGTAGATTGATAGCTATTAATTAAGAAGAAATAAATATATAATTCATCAATATTCTTTCAATCGTCTTGACAAATCAAATTTAAAATAGTAGAGTTATATTTTATATGAATATTTTTTCTCTAAAACCAGATTTTTGTTTTTTTGACTGGGACAATACAATAGTAAATACAGATAAAATATCTCATGTTGCTTTTAGTGCAGTTTGCAATGAAATGCAGATAGACCATTGTTTCACGCTAGAGCAAGTTGTTCAGGTGAATGGTTTAGATTTTAACCGTTTTTTTAAAGATTTTTTTAAAGAACAAGCAGAAAAAGCGATATCAATTTATAGAAGAGTTTATAATGAGAATTCTCATAATTTGTCTGTTTTCGAGGATATGTTTATTTTACTTAAAAAGATAAAAAACTTGGATATAAAAATGGCAATTATTAGCAATAAACCTTACGACATTTTAAAAGAAGAAGTTGTAAGACTTAAAGTGGCTGAATATATGGCAGATTTTACAGGTTCAGGGCTAACAGATAAAGAAAAACCTGATAAGTCTCTTTTTGATCTAGTTTGCAAAAGATTAAAAATTAATGACCCAAAACAAAAGAATATTTGGTTTTTTGGAGATTCACCTATAGATATTCAATTTTCCAAGAATTCTAATATGAATGCAACTATATTTTTAGGATTAAAAAAAAATATCAAACATACTATTGAAGATATGAATTTGAATGAAGATAAATCTATTTTATTTACAGAAGGTTCTATAAAAAAAGCAATTGAAATATTTAATAAGTTTAATTAATTAATAAATCTTCCTTTTAATCATAATTTATAAATTAAAATAGCTATTAAAACTTGACAATAAAAAAAATTATTTAGTTTTTTATTAATTAAAATTGATTAAAATTAATAAAAATATATGTCTCAAATTCCACTAAAAAAATACAGAAATATAGGTATTATGGCTCATATAGATGCCGGAAAAACAACCACTACGGAAAGAATTCTTTATTATACGGGGAAATCTCATAAAATTGGTGAAGTTCATGACGGAGGTGCAACTATGGACTGGATGGAGCAAGAAAAAGAAAGAGGTATTACAATTACTTCTGCTGCCACAACTTGTAATTGGAAAGATCATAAAATTAACATTATAGATACTCCGGGTCACGTTGATTTTACTATAGAAGTAGAAAGATCTTTAAGAGTTTTAGACGGTGCGGTTACGGTTTTTGACGGAGTTGCAGGAGTTGAACCTCAAAGCGAAACAGTTTGGAGGCAAGCAGATAAATACAAAGTGCCGAGATTCTGTTTTGTAAATAAAATGGACAGAGCTGGTGCAGATTTTTATAGATGTGTCCAAATGATGATAGACAGACTTGGAGCGAAACCAGTTCCAATTCAACTTCCAATTGGTTCAGGTGATAGATTTGAAGCTATAATTGATTTAATTGAAATGAAAGCAATTTATTGGGACGGCGAACAATTAGGTGCAACTTACAGTTTTAGAGATATACCAGCAGAATACATAGAAAAAGCAAAAGAGTACAGACATAAAATGGTTGAATCTGTTGTAGAAGCTGACGATGAAATAATGGAAAAATACCTAGGAGGTGAAGAGATCTCAAAAGAAGAAATCAAGAAATGCATAAGAAAAGGTGTAGTTTCATTTTCTTTCGTTCCTGTAATTTGCGGTTCGGCTTTCAAAAATAAAGGGGTTCAACCTCTTCTTGACACTGTTGTTGATTATTTACCTTCCCCGCTTGATATTCCAGGTATGAATGGAGTATTAGTAAAAACAGGAGAAGAATGTATAATGAAAGCAGATAAAACTGAACCTTTTACAGCTTTAGCATTTAAAATAATGAATGATCCTTTTGTTGGTTCTTTAACTTTTATAAGGCTTTATTCTGGAACGTTAGAAGCTGGAACAAGTGCTTTAAATACAATTAAAAATAAGAAAGAAAGAATAGGAAGAATGCTTCTAATGCATGCAAATACAAGGGAAGATATTAAAGTTGCTCACGCAGGTGATATAGTCGCAATTGCAGGTTTAAAAGATACAACAACTGGAGACACTCTTTGTTCTGAAGATTATCAAGTAATTTTAGAAAGAATGGAATTCCCTGAACCAGTTATTCAGTTAGCGGTTGAACCAAAAACAAAAGCAGATCAGGAGAAAATGGGTATCGCTATTTCAAAATTAGTTAGCGAGGATCCTTCTTTGAAAGTTGAAACAAATTCTGAAACAGGGCAAACAATTTTGAAAGGAATGGGAGAGCTTCATCTTGAAATTATAGTAGATAGAATGAAGAGAGAATTCGCTGTCGAAGTAAATATAGGAGCACCTCAAGTTTCATACAAAGAAACTTTAAGAAATTCTGTAGAAATTGATTATACTCATAAAAAACAAAGTGGCGGGGCGGGGCAATTTGCTAAAATTAAAATTATTTTCTCTCCAGCTGAAACAGGAGGAGGTTTTATTTTTAATAACAAAATTACAGGTGGAGCTGTTCCGAAAGAATATATACCAGGAGTTGAAAAAGGTTTAGAATTAGCTTCCAAAGAAGGGGTTATTTACCCTTGTCAATTTGTGGATTTTCAGGCAGATTTAATTGACGGCTCATATCATGATGTCGACTCGAGTGTTTTAGCATTTGAAATTGCAGGTAAGAATGCATTAAGAGAAATTGGGAACAATCCAGCAAATGTAAAACTTCTTGAACCTATTATGAAAGTTGAAGTTGTAACACCTGAAGATTATATGGGTGAAGTTATAGGAGATTTGAATTCTAGAAGAGGCCAAGTTTCAGGAATGGAATCAAGAGGAAACGCTCAAGTTGTGTTAGCCTATGTCCCACTTGTCAATATGTTTGGTTATGTAAATAATTTACGTTCTATGTCTCAAGGCAGAGCAAGTTATTCAATGGTTTTTGACAGATATCAAGAAGTTCCAGCAATGGCTATACCAAAAGATATGAAAAAGAAACACGAAGCATAAATATGGTCAAAGCAATAGAAATATGGTCAAAGCAATAGAATTAAGACTTGGCAATATAGTTTCCGTTCCTTCTCAAAAGGGTTATATGAAAGTTATTTCAACAGTGCATCAAAAACCTGGTAAAGGCCCAGCCTATATGCAAATTGAATTTAACAACATAACAACTGGAAATAAAATAAATATTAGATTTAGATCAGACGAAGATATTGATAAATACGAACATAGAATTGAAAAGGCATCATTTTCTTATTCAGATATAGATTTTTTTTATTTAATGCTTAATGAAACTTCTGAAGAAGTTGTAATTTCTAAATCTTTAGTTGATAAGAATTTTGAAAAGATGCTACAAGATAATATGGAGCTTTCTGTAAATTTTATAGGAGATGAAATTATTAGCATTGATTTACCAGATAAAGCAATTTATAAAATAAAACAAGTAGATAATCCTTCAAAAAGAGCTTCAATGAAGCCAGCAATTTTAGAAAATGGACTTACAGTTTTAGTGCCAGATTTTGTGGTTAGTGAAGAAGAAATACTTATAAGAACTGGAACTTTAGAATATATAGAAAGAGTCAAGTAACCCCTTGCAATTTTAAAAATATATTTTACTATCTTTCAAGTAATATGCAAAACACATTATACACTGGTGATAATCTTTATATTCTTCACGGAATGAACAGTGAGACTGTTGATTTAATATATCTAGACCCTCCTTTTAATTCAAAAAGAACTTATTCTG
>JAVKNF010000021.1:0-5094 GCA_031537795.1 Candidatus Deianiraeaceae bacterium
AGCGGGTTTTTTTTCATCAAAAATTTTCTTTCTTTTTCTTTGCTCTTTTAAAATTTCTGAATTTTTAAGTTGAGATTCATTAGCGGGTTGTGAATTTTTAAGTTGAGATTCATTAGCGGGTTTTTTTTCATCAAAAATTTTCTTTCTTTTTCTTTGCTCTTTTAAAATTTCTGAATTTTTAAGTTGAGATTCATTAGCGGGTTGTGAATTTTTAAGTTGTAGATTTTTTGGTCTTCTAACTTCAGGTTGAATTAAGGATGAATAAGTAACTGGTACTTCTTTTTGGATATTTCCTCCTTCGGAATAAGATTTAATTTGACTCATAATTTATAAAACAATACATATTATATACAAAGAAATATAAATTACAACAATAATTTAAGGTGGAAATTCATCAAAGAATTCTTGATTTATTTTTTGTTTCTTTAATTCTTCTTCATTCTCTTTTATTTCAAGGGCTTCTCTGTATATTTCGAATCTTTCAACTGTTGTTAATTCTTTCAAATGAATCAATTCTTCTGGTAAAGTTTCTTCTTCAAATACATTCAAATACATATCCTTGTCATCTTCTTTTATGTATTCTTTAAAAATATGAGAAGTAAAAAGAATTTTCTTTAATATTTTTGCATCTTTTTTTTCAGCATCAGTTAAACCTTTTTCTTCTCTCACAAGAGGTATAGTTAACTCTTCAGACAGATCTTTAATTTTCTGAATCAATCTTATTGTTTTTTCTAAAATATTAAATACTCCTTGCCCCTTTCCTAAAAATAATTTTAAAATTGGGTCTTTTGTTAAATTTTCAAGCTCTAAATCTGAATTAAATAAATTATCAATATGTTCTATAAATTTATCAGAAATATTGTAAGATGTCTTCAAAGTTTTTACAATGTCATTTTTAGATTCAAAAATAAAATTGTCATCTTTCTCTGTATCGTTACACCCTTCCATAGAAAAGAAATTAACAAGAAAAATATAACAAAGGAAGCAAATTTATTTTATTTTAAATCTCATCAAAAAAAATCTCTATAAATTGAAGAATTTAAATCAATCAACTCTACCCATTTTTTTTATTTCTGATTCAAATTGTGAGTTTTGCAAAATATTAAAATCTCTCACGATAAAAGTTTTTAATTTGGTATTTTGATTTACCTCTCTAAAGATATCTAAATCTATTCCTGCGTGAGGTTTTAAGTTAGAAAGCATTCTAGCTGCTCCAGAGTAGCTATAAATTATTGCATGAGTTCCACCAGCGCTTACATCATAATCAGTAACTTTAATTAAAGAATTATTAAATGGTATTTTTTTGAATTTAAACATCTTTTCAAACCATTTAGTCGCAGAAGTTGCATAACCTAAAAAAATTAAGTCATATTTTTTATAATTCGGCATTTCTTTTGCAATTTCTTGTAATTTTTGTGATAAATTATTTGGTATACTTGTGTCATCTTCAAAAACAAGAACTGACTTATGTGCATTTTTTACAACATCAAGCATAATTTCCAAATGAGAACAGTAAATACCAAATTCTCCAGCTGACATAGGAATTTTACCCTTTGCAAGATTTGGTTTATATTGATAATTTATAGTAATATGAGGGCAAAAAACTTTATATTTTTCACCAATTCTAAATTCAACTTTTTTAGATTTTAAATCTTTTCCTGTGAAAATTTTTCCATTTTGCCCTTTAAATTTTAAATCCAAACCTAAAATTGCCGGAAATCTTTCAAATTTCAAACCTTGAGTTTCTAAATCTTTCGATATCTTTTCAAGTCTATCTTTTGACTTATCTAAATTAATTACATAAATCTTTTCAACGGGGTTATTGTATTTCTTAAAAGGAAATGTATAATGTAAAGTAATTACAAAGAAAGAAATTAGAGGAAGAGTAAAAAATAGGGTTTTCTTTTTCATAAAGTGAATTTAATTTAATAAAATTTAATAGTAAAGTTTTTTTATAATTTTGATTTCATTTCATTTTAATTGCAGATAAAAGACCTAAAAATAAAGGGTGAGATTGAATTGGGTCGCTTATTAATTCAGGATGAAATTGTCCTCCTATAAAAAAATCGTTAGTTTTTTTATTTCCATTTTCATCTGTCCAATTTTTTATTTCAAATATTTCAGGAATTTCAGGGTTTATACTTGAAAAACCCGAAAATTTTGCACCTTTTTCTTCAATTTGTTTTATGTATTTTGAGTTAACGTCATATCTATGTCTATGTCTTTCTATAATTTGACTAGAGTTATATAAATCATATGCTAATGTATTTTCTAGAACATTAATTTTATAACCTCCTAAACGCATTGTACCACCTAATTTATTAAGATTTGCTGATTTTTCTGAACCTTTTTCATCTTTCCAGTTTGAAATAATATCCACTATATTATTTTTTGTATTTTTATCAATTTCAGTCGTATTACAATCTAAATTTAAGACATTTCTTGCAAATTCAATAACTGCAAGTTGCATCCCGTAACAAATCCCTAAAAAAGGTATATTGTTTTCTCTTGCGTATTTTATAAATTCTAATTTTCCGTCAATACCTTCCGAGCCAAAACCACCAGGAATTATAATACAGCTATTATCTGATATTGCAAACTTGTCAAAATTATTTTCTTTAACATCAATCCAGTCAATTTTATAGTCTAATTTTAAATTATAAGCTGCATGTTTTATAGCTTCAGAAAGAGATTTATAAGAATCTTCTAAATCTGTGTATTTACCTGGAATAATGATTCTAATTCGCTTATCTGTATTTATAATTTCTCTTTTTAAGTAAACAGACCAGTTGTTTTTTAATTTTTCTCTTAAATTTTTATAATCTAATTTAAAATGACCTAAAACAGCTCTAGATATTCCATTTTTCTCGTATAAATAAGGAAGATGATATATATCTTCAACATCTGGAGCGTCTATAACAAATTCTTCTTTTGTGTTGCAAAATAATGCTATTTTTTTCCTTGAATTTTCATCTATCGTTACTTCAGTTCTGCATAATATAATATCAGGTCTTATTCCTGCTCTCATAAGCTCTCTAACTGAATGTTGGGTTGGTTTTGTTTTTATTTCTTTTGTTGTTTTTAAATAAGGTATAAATGTTAAATGTACAAACATTGAGTCGAAAATATTATCTTGTGAAATTTGCCTGATAGTTTCAAGAAAGGGCTCACATTCTATATCTCCTACGGTTCCTCCTATTTCGACTATAGTGAAATCAAAATTTTCTACATTTTTAAGTATAAATTCTTTTATTAAGTCCGTCACGTGTGGTATAACTTGAATAGTTTTACCTAAATAAGTTCCTTTTCTTTCATTTTCTATTAAATTTTGATATATTTTTCCTGCTGTTATATTGTTTTCTTTTGTTGTTTTAATTCCTGTAAATCTTTCGTAATGCCCTAAGTCTAAATCTGTTTCAAGGCCGTCTTCCGTAACAAAAACCTCTCCGTGTTGAGTTGGATTCATAGTTCCTGGGTCAACATTTAAATATAAATCTACTTTTTTTATATTAATATTAAAGTCCCTTATTTTTAAGATACAGCCAATTGCAGAGGCGGCTATACCTTTCCCCAGTGAAGAAATCACACCACCAGTTACAAATATTATTTTCTTATACATCTATTTGAATATGGCTGAGGCGGAAGGACTCGAACCTACGATGACGGGATCAAAACCCGCTGCCTTACCACTTGGCTACGCCCCAACAATAAAATAATTAAATATAGTTAATAAATAATTTTCAAGAAAAATAAAATTTATTACGCCTTTTCATTGGTGCGGCTAGAGGGACTTGAACCCCCACGGTCGCCCGCTGGTACCTAAAACCAGTGCGTCTGCCAATTTCGCCATAGCCGCTTTATAAATTTGAATAGTTTTTTATTTTAAAGTAAAGTTTTTTTTAATTTTAAGAAAATAAATTGACTTTAAATATATTTTACTTAAAATTTCTACTTGTAATAGCATAATTATGGAAAAAGATCTTGATGAAGTATCCGAATCGAGTGATTTAGATGATAGTGAATTTGAATTAGACAAAGAAAAGGAAAGATTAGAAAATATAAAAGAATTAAAGCAACAATATCTTGAAATTGTTGGCAAGAATTATGAAAATGATGTCGATATTAAACGTAAAAATGAAGATTTAGAAAAAATAATACAAGAATTAAAGAAATTAAATTACAGAGAAATAAGAAATCAACGAATTAATGATATAAGTGAAAAATATAGTCTTACTATTAATCTTGAAAAGATAGGTTCAGAAAAAATGATTCAAAATATTGAACAGAACAAAGGAAATGCTTCTAATTTAAGAGGCTTAAGAATTCTTATAGAAGAAGGTCTTTTAGAAGAAAGAGATCTTTTGTTTTTTAAAACCAATTCAACTTCAGGTAGTACATATTTACATTGGTGGATTGGGAGCGATAATACAAAAGAAGCTTTAGAAATTCTCAAAACATTAAAAGAACAAAATTTATTAAATCGTGCAGGCTTGGCTTGCAAGGATTCAGTAGGTAAAACGCCTTTATTTTTCGCTATAGCTAAAAAATATATGAATAAAACAATTACAGGTAGAATATATAAAAGAGACAAACAGCAGAGTATTAAAGATAGTAATTTTTTTAATGAATACAATACAAGCGATAAAGCATTAATTGATTTTTTAATTGAGAATTCCAAAGAAGATATTCTTTTAACTCAAGACGATAAAGGTTGCACTCCTTTACATATTGCAATTATAAAAAGAGATTTAGATACAGTGAAAGCTTTAATTGAAAAAGCTAAAGATGTTGGAGTTGACTTCTTAGAACAAATGTTGAATAAAGAAACAATAGATAAAAAAAAAGCTATAGATTTACTAGATATTGAATATCAAGATGCATGGGATATTATTCAAAATATATATAAGGAAACAGTCTCAATAGCGACAGAGGAAGAATGGATTTCATTTAAACCCCACCTCCAAAACACCCTCCAAGAAATCTCTCCACTTCCTAAAAACAATAACTCGAATTCAAATAATGAAGCAAATAAAAACAACAATAAAACTGAGAATAAAAACAATAACTCGAATTCAAATAATGAAGCAAATAAAA
>JAVKNF010000002.1:0-10216 GCA_031537795.1 Candidatus Deianiraeaceae bacterium
ATAAGAATAAACTTAAAAGAAGACATAAGATTTTATTTTTTTGATTGAACTAAAAATTAAAAATCACTTATATGATATATCAAAAAAGGAAAAACTTGCAAAATAAAAAGAGATTGATATTTCTTTAATATATGCTGACAGAAGTTTTTCAATGTTTAATTCTTTCATTGCCTCTCTTATTCTGTGTGTTAAAAACGAAGCAGACTTATAAGTAATTTCAAGAGTTCTGTGTAATTGATGAGAAGATATACCTTTTTTGCTTGAAGCCATTTATAAAGCGGAATATGACTTGCTTCAAATACAGTGCCAATCTTTACTGTAAATTGTTTTTTACAAGAACCACATTTGTGAGTGCCTAATCTTGCTTTTTCGCTTTTTATTTCATAAATTTTGTCTTGATTGCAATTTTGACAATGCGGGCATTTTTTACCATCTCTACAGATAATACTTTCAACATACTTGATTGCCGATTTTTCATCTCTAAAATGTTTTTGGTTCAAAAATACTCATATAAAATATATAATCAAAACTTCTATAGTTAATATTACGAATTATTTTATTAAAGTCAGCAAAAAAATAACTTTTTTATCATTTTTTTTGTTAATTTTCCTAGGTTTTAAAAAGGCTAATTAGGTAAGTTGGTTTTGCGAAGTATATAATCGGGTAATATTAAGCATTAATTTTTCTGTTCTTTTTGTTTGTAGATATTTTATCAACTCTTCTATCTATAAAAGGAATCATAGCAGAATCTTCGTTTGAAATTCTATCTTCATTCGTAAAATTAAAATTATTTTGGTCTTCAAATTTATCAAATATCTCTTTAATTAATTCTTGTTTATAACTTTTTATAGTAGATTCTTTTTTTACATCAATATCTCTAGACAAAACTTTAAACTTTTCTTCTAATTTTATTTTGAATTTATTTATATCTTCTTCAAGATCTAAAGAGATTTCTTCTTTTCTTTTTTCTAGTAATTTTTCTTTATTTCTTATAAGATGCATTTTTTGTTCTTTTATCTTCTCAAATATATCAATAGTTTCAAGTTTTCTTCTTTCGGAATCTTGAAAAATAGATTCAACTTCAAAAGTTTTATCTTGTAAATATTTTGAAAATTTCTTTCTTAATAAAATAATTAAAGAAAAAACAGAAGATATAAACGCTATTAAAAGTATAGTGTGCTCTTGCATTTTTTATTTTTGAAGTCTTAACTCGAAATTCATAAATTCTTTCGAAGAGTAATTTGAAGAAATTTTATTTTCAATTTTATTTAAAATATTATTCATTTCTCTCGAGAGATTTTGTTTCATTTTTAAAAATGAATCTTCAAGAAATAATAAAGATTCAGCTCTTATTTTAGACAATCTGTTTTGTAATTCAAGTTCTTTTTCATTTTTGTAATTTAAAAGATATAATTCTTTTTCATTTTTGTAATTTAATATTTCAGAATCAACCTCTGTTAAAATTTTCAAAGATTCTTTTTTTATTTTTTCTGCTTCCTGTAAAAATAAATCTATTTCAATATTTATTTTTCTTATAATATTCAATCTCTCTTTTTTTATCTCAAAATAAGGTTTTATATAGAAATTTACTAATATTTTATACACAGAAACTAAAGAAAAGAAAGTCAAAAAGACCATAGAAGGAAATTCTGCGAAATTTAATTGAGGCATATACTATTTTGTAATAAATAGATAGTCGATTAAAATAAATTTCAATATTAATAAAAAAAACTTTTGACTATAATGAAATTAGATTGAATGTAAATATTGATGTTCACAGTAAGCATAATAGGAAGATATAATGTCGGGAAAACTATTCTTTTTAATAAACTTCAAAAGAAGAAGGTCGGGATTTCATATGATTTTAGAGGTTTAACAAGAGATAGAAATGAAGCGATTATAGAAATAAAAAATTATAAAATAAAAATAATAGATACACCGGGAATTTCAATTGAGAATTCTGTCATTTCTCAAAAAATGACAGAACAAAGCATTGTTGCCTTAAGAAGTTCCAATCTTGTATTCTTTGTTCTGGATATCTCTAAGAATCTCGAAAACGACGACATTGAAATTATAAAAATTCTTCAAAAAGAAAAAGATATAAATGTATGTTGTATGCTTAACAAAAGTGATATAAAAAATTCCTTAATTGAAAATTCAAGAGAATTTGAGCAAATTAAAAAATATGACTGCATTTCAATATCGGCAGAACATAACATCAATCTACATAAAGTAAGAGACATTATAATTGATAGGATTGAAAAAAGTTCATTTATTAATCAACAAGAAGATCTAAAAGAAATTATAAAAATTTCTATAGTAGGAAGGCCGAATGCAGGAAAATCAACATTTATAAATAGAATATTAAAAGAGGAAAGATTATTGACAGATTCAATCGCCGGCACTACAAGAGATGCGATTTCTTCTTTTTTTGATTATAAAAATTATAAAATTGAAATAATAGACACAGCAGGAATTAGAAGAAAAACAAATATAATAAGAGATTCTATAGAGGAAATGTCTGTAAAAGAAGCTATGAAATCCATAGATTTTGCAAATGTTTGTATTTTAATGATGGACGCTGAAAATTCTTTTGAGGATCAAGATTTTAAGATAGCTAAAAAAATAATAGAAGAAGGGAGAATTTTGATTCTAGTTTTAAATAAATGGGATACAGTTGAGAGAAATTACCAAAATAAATTTATAGAAAATATTACAAAATTATTAATAAAGAAAATGCCTGAAGTGAGAAATCCAGTATTCTTTACATTGTCAGCAATTAAAGATTCTAATTTTAATGAATTTTTTGACGAAATTATAAAACTTTATAAAGATTGGAACCAAAGATTTACAAAGAAACAATTAAAAGATATAACGGAGGAGATTAATAATTTAAGCAAATCAGTAGAAGGTAAAATATTAAAAGTAAGAAGTATAACTCAAATAAAAACGAGACCTCCTTGTTTTTTAATTTGCTCCAATTTTGATAAAAACTCCGCACCCTTTCATTTGTTAAGTTTTTTAAGAAATAAAATAATAAAAAACCTTAATATAGAAGGAATCTCAATTAAATTGAAATTTGAAAATTATCACAAATAATTAAATCTTGTTTTTTGTTTTTCTTTTTATAAAAGAATTTCTATGTCAGAATTTAGATTTGAACTTCTTGCAAAAAAAGGGAAAGCAAGAGCTGGTTTACTATTTACAAAACACGGAGTTATCGAGACTCCAATTTTTATGCCAGTTGGAACTTGCGCCACAGTGAAAGGCTTAACAAATCATCATTTAAATGAGATAAACCCAGATATAATTTTGGGGAATACATATCATTTAATGCTTCGACCTAGTGCTGAAAAAATTGCAGAGTTAGGTGGATTGCATAAATTTATGAACTGGAAAAAACCAATCTTAACAGACTCCGGCGGATTTCAAGTTATGTCTCTTTCTAATATGAGTAAAGTTACTGAAGAAGGAGTAAAATTCAGATCCCATATAGACGGCTCGTTACATTTTCTTGATAGCGAAAGATCTATGGAAATTCAATATCTTTTAGGGTCAACAATTACAATGATATTTGACGAATGCACAAAATACCCTATAACTGAAAAGAAAGCGAAATATTCAATGTTAAGGTCTTTAAGATGGGCAGAAAGATCAAAAAAAGCATATAAAGAAAGAGAAGGTTGTGCGCTTTTTGGAATAGTGCAAGGAGCTGTGTACGAGAATTTGCGTCAGATTTCAGCAAGAGAATTAATAAATATGAATTTTGACGGCTATGCAATGGGAGGTGTTATGGGATCGAACCAAAAAGAAATGTTTGACGTTTTAAATTATACAACGGATTTACTTCCTGAAAATAAACCAAGATATTTAATGGGAGTTGGTAGGCCTTCTGATATAATAGGCGCAATTGAAAAAGGAGTTGACATGTTTGATTGTGTTCTACCCACAAGGTCTGGTAGAAATGGACTTGTTTTCACCTCAATTGGTGAAATTAAAATCAGAAATGCAATTTATAGTAACGATTTAAAACCTTTAGATGAAACCTGTGATTGCTATGCTTGTTTAAATCATACCAGGGCATACATTCATCATCTTTTCAAAACTGGAGAGATGTTAGGAGCTATATTAATGACAATTCACAACTTAAAATTCTATATGAATTTAGTAAGAAATTTCAGAAAAAAAATACTTGAAAATTAATTCATTTTCTTAAATAGCTAGATTAAGTATGATAAAAATATTTTTTTTTATATTATTTAATTACAATACTTTTTCATTCACAAATCAGGAAATTAGCAAAGGAATTTTTGATATTCTGAATAACTTAAATTTTTTTCAAAAACAAATAATAAAAACAATACCAGAGGACAAAATAAAAGATGTTGTCTTTTATAAAGAGGGGGATTTAAAAAAAATAAAAGAAGGTAAAGAAGTTATACCTCAAGATGAGAATGAGAAAAACAATAAAATGATTTTTTCTTTTCAAGTGGAAAAAAAAATAAAAGATAGGATTGATATTATTGAAAAAATTCTAGATAAATACAAAAAAGAATCTAAAGATAAAATTGATAAATTAGAGAATTTTTTAAAAAAAGAGATAGAAGGTTTAAAAAGAGAAATCTCAAAAAAATAATTTATTTTGAGAAAAACTTATTTAATTATCAAAGGGTAATTTTTAATTTGACTTTTACACTATCAATTATATCATAAACTCGGCGAAATAGCTCAGTTGGTTAGAGCGTAGGAATCATAATCCTCAGGTCGTGGGTTCGAGTCCCACTTTCGCTACCAGTATTTTTAATATTTCCAACTTTTTTTAATTAAAGATTAATTTTCATACCAAATTAAATTTAATCACAATAAAATCCAAGTCAAAATTTATATTTCTTTTAAATTCTATTTTTAGATTTATATCTATCCTCTTTTGATCTTCATCTTATTCAAATAAAATTCCTTTATGAAATTATTTAATCTTTTCAAGTATCTTTTTAATTTTATCTTTTAAAGATTTAGCAAAGATTAATATTTCATTTTTATGTTCTACCGCTACATAATCTATATTTTTATTTATCGCTATAGCTAGATTTGCAGGCAAGGTCCAAGGAGTTGTGGTCCAAGCTAAAACAAAGCATTTTTGGTCTTTTTTAATTTTATTTTTTAGCGATTCAGGAATGTTTTTTAGTTCAAATTTAACATAAACTGATTTACTTTCTTTTTTTCTATAAGAGTTATCCATTTTTGTTTCAAAATTTGAGAGCGGAGTTTCACATTTCCAAGAATAAGGCATCACTCGATGTTCTTCTTTGATAAGACCTTTATCATAAAGTTGTTTAAAGCCCCACATAACAGACTCCATATAACTTTTGTCCATAGTTTTATAGTCATCTTGAAAATCAACCCAGCGACCTTGTCTATTAACATAATTTTCCCATTCTTTTGTGTATTTTAAGACAGACTTTCTGCAGGCATCGTTAAAATTCTTAATTCCAAATTGTTCTATAGCTTTCTTTCCATGAATATTTAACTCTTTTTCAACTTCCATTTCAGCTGGAAGGCCGTGACAATCCCAACCGAACTTCCTTTCTACTTTTTTTCCAAGCATAGTATGATATCTTGCAAATGTATCTTTAATAAAACCTGTTAAGATATGACCGTAATGAGGAAGCCCGTTAGCAAAAGGAGGACCATCATAAAAAACATAACTTGTATTATTTTTTTTATCTAAAGATTTCTCAAAAATTTTATTTTCTTGCCAAAATTTTAATATTTCTTCTTCTTTTTGCATATTATCTAACTTAATATAATTACTTCTTTTTTTTTTCTATTATTTTTGCTTTATCTGGATCATATTTTGATATTTCTATAGAAACAAGATCTCCTTCTGAAAGTTTAGTTCTCTTTTTATCTATACAACTTTTCATAAAGGCTAAAATAACTCTAGGAGTATTATTTATCATTACTTCTACATTACACATTCTATTTTGTAAAACCTCTTTTATCTTTCCGTCTAAGACGATTAAATCTTCTTTTGGCATATTCTTTAAAAAAACTTGAAAATAAATAAATTCATTTAAAACTTTATATATGTTAGATATAAAATGGATTATTAAAAATCAAGAGATTTATTTTAATAATTTAAAAAAAAGAGAATCCTACGACTTATCTTTTTTTGAAGATCTAATATCTTTAGATTTAAAAAGAAGAGAATTAATACAACAAATTGAAATTTTAAACAATAGAAAGAATGAAATTGCAAAGATTTTATCTTCGAAAGAAAAGGTTTTAAATTTTGAAGAATTCAAATTAGAAGCAAAAGAAATTAGACCTAAAACACAAAATTTAGAACAAGAATTATTAGAAATTGAACGAAATTTAAACGACATATTATTAAAATTACCTAATATTTTAGATGATACAGTGCCTTTTATTGAAAATAAATTAGAAAATATAGAAGTTTATAAATTTTTAGAGCCAAAGAAATTCAATTTTGAAATAAAAGATCACCTTACAATTGGGGAGAATTTAAAAATGCTAGACCCTGGAAGAGCTGTTAAGATGTCTGGTTCAAGATTTATGATTTCGTCAAATTTAATAGCAAAGTTAGAAAGAGCATTGCAAAATTTTTTTTTAGATCACTGTGCTGAATTTGGCTACACTGAATACTCAATTCCTTATTTAATTTCAAAAGATAGTGCTTTAAGAGCGGGTCAATTGCCAAAATTTGAAGAAGAGATTTTCAAAACTACAGATGGAAAATACTTGATTTCAACCTCCGAAATGGCAATTGCAAATTTGTATGCCGATGAATTTTTAGATTTAGAAAGATTGCCTATAAGAATTTGTTCTTTTAGCCCTTGTTTTAGAAGTGAGGCAGGAAGTGCAGGAAGAGATATAAAAGGCTTAATAAGGCTTCATCAATTTAATAAAGTTGAAACTTTTTGCATTACAAAAGCAGGGAACTCTGAAAAAGAACACGAAAGAATGATTGATTGTTCGGAGGAATTGTTAAAAAAATTAGAATTGCCTTACAGAAAAATGCTTTTATGTACACAAGATACAAGTTTCTGTGCTGCAAAAACTTATGATCTAGAGGTTTGGTTTCCTACTCAAAATACATACAGAGAAATTGCAAGTTGTTCAAATACGAAAGATTTTCAATCAAGAAGAGCAAATATAAAAATAAAAACTGCAAATGGTGTAGAATTTATTCATATGTTAAATGCTTCTTGTTTGCCAATTGGAAGAACTTTAGCTGCTATTATTGAAAACTATCAAAATTCAGACAATTCATTTAATGTTCCAGAAATTTTAATCCCTTATATGAACGGAGTTAAGAAAATATCTTAATTATCTCTATATTCTATAGACATAACAATATAAAAAACGAATTCATTCTCTTTCTTTAGGAAAACTGAATTAATATATTACACGCCATACTCTCATCAAAATATCACATAACAACCACCAAATTCAAGCTTTAAGATTCCTCTTGCGGTCATTGGCTTTGAAAGCGGAATTTTAAAAACCGCTCATAATCCAGTTTGGAAACCACAAAAACCTGTAACTTTTATGAAATATTTTCACGATGGCGAGCAAAGTCCATCGAGCTGGATGAGATGGTTTATGCCTTGGTATTCACAGATTTTAACGCAAAAAATTGGAATGAAAAAATTTCAAGAATATATAAATAAACTAATTTACGGTAATAAAGATTTATCCGGAGATAATGGACAAAATAATGGATTAACAGACTCTTGGCTTTCCAGTTCGTTAAAAATTATACCATATCAACAGATTGAATTCATCGAAAAACTAGCAAAAAATGAGCTACAATTTTCAAAAGAATCTCAAATGAAAGCTAAAGATTTAATAAAATGTGGACTTATTCATTATCAATTCGAAGCAATACATCCTTTTTGCGACGGAAACGGCAGGATGGGCAGAGTGTTAATTATTCTATATCTAATTTCAAAAGGGATTCTAAATTCACCTACTCTGTACTTAAGTCTATACTTCAAGTAAAACAGAAAAGACTATTATTATCACTTATTAGAAACAAGCAAGAATGGAGATATTTATTCATGAATAAAGTTCTTTTTGTTTGGTATTATTGCAATTTCAACGCAAGTGACCGAGACTACTAAAGCGATCTTGGAATTAAAAAACTTGACAAATATTCAAATGGAATATTCAAATGAAGTAATAGATTATCTATTGATTTATGTTAAACCCAAGCCTAAAATATCTCCCAATGAAAGATCCAGACGGAACAATAGGCGAATGGAAACAAACGGTTTTTCTAAAACATTTCATCACAAAAGATTTTATAGAAGTTGGTGATTACACTTATTATGATCAAAGTTCTGGAGATGGAAATCCTGAGAATTTTGAAAATGAAAATATTCTTTACTTTCCAATTGGAAATAAATTAAAAATAGGAAAATTCTGCTCTTTGGCTAATAATTGTAAATTTATTATGTCTGGCGCTCAACATCATCTAAATTCATTCACGACCTATCCACTTTTTTGGAATTTGCTATCAAATCCAGAAGTGACAAGTTATTTGGATATCATTCCCGATAAAAAATATTATCACAAGGAATATGGAGATACAATTATTGGAAATGATGTTTGGATTGGTTATGATGCATTAATTATGCCAGGAGTGAAAATCGGGGACGGATCGATTATTGGCACAAGAGCTGTTATAACAAAAGATGTTGAACCTTATACGATTGTCGCTGGAAATCCTGCGAGAGTTATTAGAAAAAGATTTGATGACAAAACAATTGAAAAACTTCTTCAGATTCAGTGGTGGAGCTGGGAAATGGAAAAAATTACGGAGAATTATGATGCGATAATGAATTGTAATTTAGAAAAGTTGATTAATGAATAAATCTATGAAAAAAACCATAAACCCATTTTTACATTTCAATGGAAACTGTAAAGAAGCTATCGAATATTACGAGGATATATTCAATGGTAAAATTGAAGTATTGATGACGCCGAAGTGGACTAAATTTGAAAGTGAATTTTTATCTTCTGATGCAATTTTTCATTCCGTTTTAACATTTTATAACGGAATGATTATCATGGCCGCAGACACAAGAGTTGGATTTGTATCGACTGCTGATAACAATAATTTTATAGTCATAAATTTTGAATCTGAAAAAGAAATTGATAGAGCTTACAATTTATTCGCAAAAGATGCTATAAAAATTAGAGAAGAACTTAATAAAATCTTCTGGGGCGCTAAATATGCTGAATTTGTTGATAAATTTGGTGTTTGCTGGATGTTTAACTTTGATTATCCGAAGATTTAATTTATAGAAAATATGAAAACCTCAAAACTCAACCTCCTCGACACCTCAAGGAATCGCAAAATTCCTGTTCTTGTTTACTCCCCTATGAACCAAAGCAGTAAAGTTGTTATCTACAATCCAGGATATGGCGAAGGATCAGAAAACATGGCAAAAGCTGAAGCTGGAGAAAGAAAATGGCCAATGGAACAAGCGGAATATTTAGCAAAGTTCTTTACTGGAAAAGGTTATAATTTTATTTCAATTCAACATGATTTGCCGACTGATACAGGAGGCCTTGAAACGCTCGACCCCAATGCGGTACAGGCAATCGTTAGAAAACCTTTATGGATTCGCGGTGAGCAAAATATTCATTTTGTAATACAAGAATTGAAAAAGGAATTTCAAGTTTTCAATTTTGATAAATTCATAATCGGTGGCCATTCAAATGGAGGAGATATTGCTAAGTTTTTTGCCAATAATCATGAAGAAAGATTGAATTGGTGATTTCTTTAGACGGAAGGAGATGTCCGATAAAGTCTAATGCAAATTTGAAAATTGTAATGTTTGAAGCAACAAATACTTCAACGGATGATGGTGTCGTTCCAAAAGAAGGTACACAAGAGAACCCACAAAGAAACAATCTTCAATGGATTATTATCAAACCAAAAGCAGCAGTTCATGAAAGCTATTGTGACAACCATGTTGATCCAAGAGATGACGATGTGGAAGTCCAGAAGCAAGTTTGCAAAATGATTGAGTGGATGTTGGGGTTATGAAAGTAGTTATTATAAACGGTCCATCCTGCTCTGGTAAAAGCACAATTGCAAAAGAAATTTGTAAGCAATCAAATGATAAGTTTGCGCATTTACAAATTGATGCATTTAAAGAATTTCTTTTCACAATCATAAAAC
>JAVKNF010000022.1:0-13093 GCA_031537795.1 Candidatus Deianiraeaceae bacterium
GTTTTAATTATGCTTCTCTTCTTTGATTCTCTCTTTGTGCTTCTCTTCTTTGTTTTTATTCTCTCTATATTGCTTGTTTTAATTCTGCTTCTCTCTCTTGATTTCTTAATGCTTGTTTTTCTATTGCTTGTTTTTCTATTGCTTGTTTTAATTGTGCTTGTTTTTCTGCTTCTCTTCTTTGATTTTCTTCTCTCTCTCTTGCTTGTTTTAATTCTATTGCTTGTTTTAATTCTCTTATTTGTTTTAATTCTATTGCTTGTTTTAATTGTGCTTGTTTTAATTGTGCTTCTCTTCTTTGATTTTCTTCTCTCTCTATTGTTTGTTTTAATTCTTCCGCTAATTCTCTTGCTTGTTTTAATTCTCTTACTTCTCTTCTTTGATTCTCTCTTTGTGCTTCTCTCTCTATTGTTTGTTTTTCTCCGAATAATCTTGCTCCTTCTGCTTCCAATTCTTTTTTATTAGAGTTTGCTTGTTTTAATTCTTTAAGATCTTCCAATTCTTTTCTTACCTTGAAACTTAAGATTTCTCTCGGTCTAATTTTTCCTTCTTTTAATTCTTTTATTTCTGTTTCACTTTTCGATTCTTTCTCTGCTTTTTGTATTTCTTCTAAAGAATTTTTTTCAAATTTATATACATCCAATATTATTTTTTTCCTTAAATATATTAAAGAATCGTCTTTTGGAATGTCGTAGAAGTCTTTTTTAAAGTCTTTTTTTAATTCTTCTAATTCTTCTTTATGTTTTTCTTTCAATTTAATTGCTCTATAGTTACTTTTTAATCTTGCATCGAAACGAGTGTAAATTGATTCTATATCTTGTTGCAATAATACAATATAGTTTGCAATTGAAGAAACATACTTAATAACATCTATCAACGCTTGATTATTATGATTTGGAGTTAAAGAATTTCCCAGATTAATATATTGTGCTTGCAATAAATTTATATGTTCATTTAAACTATATAATTGTTCCACATATTCTTCTAAGGTATCATCTTTTATATTTGGAGATATTTCTTCAAGATATTTATATATTGTCTCTATTTCGTCCAATTCTTTAAAAACATTATCAATTAGTTGTATTTCTTGAAAGTGTAAATTGGCTCTAGGAATATTATTATCGATTCTTGCCTGCCTTTCTTTTCTTGTAAGCGGTGTTATTCTTTTTGGATCTGTGTATTGTGTTGATTTTTTATTAGTAGAATTATGTATCAATTCTCTACTATTAGGACCGTACATCTAAATATATAACAACAACGTTATATAATAAAAAATTATAATTTGCAACTAAAAAAATAAAAAATTATAATTTGCAACTAAAAATGCAGAAAATTCGCTATTTTTTAGCTTTAAGTTCTTTGATGCAAGCCTGAATTATACCGTTTGCGAAGCCTATCATTTTTCCTGTAAAAAATTTTGATGCAACTTCAGTGTATTCAGCTGTCAAAATTGAAATTTCAGTATCAGGCATTATAATTGTTTCGGCTAAAGCAACTCTAATTATAGAGCGCATAATCGAATCTAATCTCATTACCGTCCAATCATCTTTTAGTTTGCTTGTTATTATTGAATCTATTAATTTAATGTTATGATTCAGGTTTTGAATAAGTCTAATTGTAAAAATTTCATCTATTCTTGAATTTTTTTGCTCTTTCTGGTTGTTTTCATATGTAAATAAAGTCATTTTGTAGTACATAAAAATATCGTTAGCACATTTATTTATTAACTCGCTGTCTATAATTTTATTTTCTGGTTGAAATAAAGTATTATATTCCATTTTCTGTATATTTTTATTAAATTCAAAAAGATATGATGCTTGAACCGCTGATTGTCTTGCCAGCCTTGTTTTATATGTTCTGAATTTATCTGCTGATTGAATTTTTCTATCTTTGAAATTTGTGGAAAATTTACTATTATTCTCTTCTAAAAGATTATTCATAAAATAGAGTTCAAGAATTTTTTTATTATGAAAAAAATAAAAAACAAGAAATTATAAATTTATTTCATCATTTTATTTATTAATCTTATATATTAAACTCTTCCCATTTTAAATTATTCTGCCTGTATATTTTAATATCTTGAAAACTTGTTTCTTTTTTTACTTCTTCAGCTTCATTTTCTCCTAAAAAGAGTTTAAAAATAAGCACTAATTGAACGTTTTCTAAATTTTGCATTCTAATTAAATCAATTATATTTTCTTCTTCTTCGATAAAAATTACAATTTGTGGTTTTATTTTGTTAGATATTTCAATGTTGTTATGAATAATACATTTTGTATGCTCTAATTCAAAATCATCAACAATCTCTTCAAATTTAAGATGCGAGATAAAATGTTTTTGTGAAAAAATCCAAAGTTCTTTGTCCAAGATGTCTATTTTTTCATTTTTAATTAAAATTAATATTTTTTTATATTTCTCATTTATTTTTGCTATTAGATTATAAATATCATATCTCGATTCTTTGAATTTTTCAGAAATATAAATATTTAAAGATGTCATTTATTAAAAATTTATATTTTAATTCTTTTATTGTCAAACTCTAAAATTTTAATTTTAATTTACTTGCAATTTAATTTTTTTGAAAAGAAAAAATTATATGAAAAATACTTTAAATTCCGAAGACGCTTATTTAATTTCAATAAAGAAGGCAATTGATGATTTTCAATGCGATATTAATACAGAAGAAGAGGGTGTTGTTATTTCTGTTTTTGACGGAGTGGTTAAAGTTCTAGGTTTGGATAGCGTTTCCTGTATGGATCTAGTTGAATTTAAAGATAGCAAAGCAAAAGGTGTTGTATTGGGTGTAAACAACGATTCCGTTGATGTAATTTTACTTGAAAAAGCAACAGAAGTTAAAGAAGGTGAATTTCTTAAATCTTTAGGTATTAAAGTGTCAATTCCAGTTGGAAAACATTTATTAGGTAGAGTTGTTGATATATTAGGTCGCCCTCTTGATGATTTAGGTGAAATTGATGATTCTTTGAGATATGATCTAGAAAGAGAATCTCCTGCAATTCTTGACAGGGAATCTGTCTACGAGCCTATGGAAACTGGTATATTGTGTATAGATTCTGCAATACCAATTGGAAGAGGGCAGAGGGAATTAATCATTGGAGATAGACAAACAGGAAAAACAAGCATAGCAATTGATACTATTATCAATCAAAGCCTTTTAAATAAAACGAGACCAGAGAATGAAAAAGTTTTTTCTATTTATGTTGCAATTGGCCAAAAAAGGTCTTCTATTGTTAATACAATTGAACTTCTTAAATCTAAAGGGGTATTTGGTGATTGTGTTTTTGTGGTTGCCTCGGCTTCAGATTCTGCAACTATGCAATTTCTATCGCCTTATGCTGGTTCTTCTATCGCAGAATATTTTAGAGATAACGGACAGCATTCTTTAATTATTTATGATGATTTAAGTAAACATGCAGTTGCATATAGAGAAATCTCACTTTTATTAAGAAGGCCACCTGCGAGAGAAGCTTACCCAGGGGATATTTTTTATCTTCATGCAAGATTACTTGAAAGATCAGCAAAACTTAAAAGAAAAGATAAAAATGAAAAGGAATATGAAAGGTCAGGTGGCTCTATGACAGCACTTCCTATTATTGAAACTCAAGCAGGAGATGTGTCTGCTTACATCCCAACTAATGTAATTTCAATAACAGACGGGCAAATTTTTTTAGAATCGGAATTATTTTATCAAGGTGTAAGGCCCGCTATAAATATTGGTATTTCTGTTTCAAGAATAGGTTCTGCCGCGCAAAGAAAAGCAATAAAAGACTTGGCTGGAAGCTTAAAAGTTAAATTAGCTCAATTTAGAGAAATTGAAATATTTGCAAAATTCTCTTCAGATTTAGACGATTCAACTTTGAAGATTCTTGAAAATGGGAAAAGAACTGTTTCTTTGTTAATACAGAAAAATTACGAACCTCTTTCAATAGAGGAAGAAATTATACTTCTATTCATATTAAATAACGATCTTTATTTAGAAAAAACTCCAAATGAAATAAAAACAATTACAAAAGATTTAAGGAAATTTCTTTTAAAGAATTATGGAGATTTAATGAATAAAATATTAGAAAATGGTATAAAAGAAAATAAAGACTCTTTTTATTTAGCTTTAAAAGATTTTAGATTGTAAAAAATAAAAAACTTGCAAATAATTAAATATAAATTAAAAACTTTTTATACATTAATATGTCCAGAATAACAGTAGAAGATTGCTTAAAAATTATACCAAATAGATTTGAATTAGTTGTAATAGCAGCAGAAAGAGCTAGAGCTTTAATGTCTGGTTCTTTTTCAAACTTAAACATTAAAAATAGACCAGCTGTTGTAGCTTTAAGAGAAATTGCGGGAGGGTATATAAATATTGATAAAATAAAAGATAACATAATTAAAAGAGAGTTCACCTCTTCTGATTCAACTTCTTCTTTGGATGTTGTAATTGATTCATTTCTATCTAAAAAATATCATTCGTTTCTAGGAAAAGAAACAGAAGATATAGAAGTTAAATCTAATGTTGATATAGATATGAATTCTTTCTCTGATTTTGAAATAGAAAATGAAGAAAAATAACAAAATAAGACGATTGAAATTACACCTAAATTAGGTTGAAATTAATTATATAACATTATATTTCCAAATGTCTAGATTATTAGTAAAATAATTTTTGACGATTATTATTATTTACTTCATTGTTTTGAGTTCCTATTTGTGTATTTTGTTGAGATTTTATAAGTATTTCATTATTTTCATTAATAATATCACACTCTCCATTAGTCTTTTTTATAATTTCTTTTGCTTTTTTACCTTTTAGATGTTTTTTTATATCAAAAACATCCTTAATGCATCCTACAATATTTCTTGCGACAGATATTCCTTCTTTATGTTGAAAAACTAACATTCCAACATAACCAAAGCACGGTAAGTAATCAACTACAACAGATAAAAACTATCAAAACTACCTTCTTTGTTTGCATTTATTTCTAAATTAATTTTAGCATTTTTATCATATTTAAGACTTACGGTATTTGAAAGCAATATCATTTTATTTATTGCACTAGAAAAATCTCTTGCATTGATAGAATTTTTACCACCAAAAATAAAATTAAAATTCTATATGCTCTGTATTTTTTCTTGCATAAATATTTTTTTAATAAAAGAAGTAATTTTTTTAAATTTAAAAGTCAACATAAATTTACTAATAACCTAGACATTGGGTTATATTTTTAAAAAAAGGTTATTTAATTTAATAATTTTATGATTTTTACTGTAAATATAAATCAATTACAGTTATCTTTTATATCTTTATTTTCTTCCGTCTTGAAATTCATTCCACAGCCACATTTACTAACTTCATTTGGGTTATTAAAAATAATACCAGCTTTCAAACCTTCTTCCTTAAAATCCATTGTAGTTCCGTTAATAATTTTTGCAATAGATTGATTAATAAAAATACATAAACCTTCTTTTGTTTTATGTATTATATCATTTGACATAATTTTAGAAATATCTTCCATATATCTTATTTTATAAGATAAACCGCAGCCACTTTCTTCTAAATCTATTCTAATTCCTATAACTGGCTTGCCTAATTTTGCTAGAATTTTTTTAATATAATGCTCTGCATCTACTGAAATATTAATAAAAAATTCATTATTAATTCTAGGTTTTTCAAGTGTTTCTGAAGAAGAGTTGTTAAATTGTTTTATTTGATTTTCTTGTTTTGCTTGTTGATTTTTCTTTCTATAATCTTCAACAGCTCTTTTTATAGCACTTTCTGCTAAAACAGAACAATGATATTTCACAGTTGGAAGACCCAAGAATTTTGCTATATCTTCGTCTCTTATCAATAGAGCTTCTTCAATTGTTTTACCTATAATTTCTTTAGTTGCAAATGCACTTGAAGCTTTTGCGGAACCGCAACCGAAAACTAACATCTTCGCATCCACAATAATTTCATTTTCAATTTTTAACTGTAATTTCATTACATCTCCACAAGCAGGAGCACCGACCAAACCAGTTCCTACAGAAATATCTTCTTCATCAAAAGAACCCATATGCTCTTCGTCATTATAAAATTTATCTATTGTATCGTTATATTTCATAATATTTTTTAGTATATTTAATTTAAAAATTCATTGTCTAGTTCTTTTTTAAATAATTCTAAATTTATTTTTTTTCTAGTTACTCCTAAATTCATTGCTATTTCAGCAATTTGAGGGCATAAAATTGTTGCTATTCTTTTATCGAAAATTTTAGGAATCAGATATTCTCTTCCGAAATTTAAGTCTAATTTATAAATATCTTTAACTTCTTGACTAACCGGCATTCTTGCAATTTCTGCTAAACTTTCAGCGACTTTTATTTTAATTTCAGGGATAACTTTTTTAGCTTCAACAGCCAATAAAGCTCTAAATAAATAAGGAAAACAAAGAACATTATTTATTTGATTTGGATAGTCACTTCTACCAGTTCCTATAATTACATCTTGTCTTATTGACTTTGCATCTTCTGGGGTTATCTCTGGGTCTGGGTTAGCCATTGCAAAAACAATAGGGTTTTTCGCCATACTCTTAAGCATATCTTTTGTTAAAGCACCTTTAATTGAAAGACCAATAAAAACATCTGCATCTACAAGAGCTTCGGCAAGAGTTCTTTTATTTGTTTGTGAGGCGTGTACTTCTTTATATTTATTCATTCCTTCTGTTCTACCTTTATAAATCACACCTTTTGTATCACATAAAATTATATTGCTGAAGCCGTATTCTTTTAAAAGATTTACAGAGGCAATAGCGGCAGCGCCAGCCCCGTTTACAATAATTTTTACTTCCTTTTTGTTTTTGTTTGTAATTTTCATTGCATTTATTATTGCAGCTAAACATACAATTGCTGTTCCGTGTTGATCGTCATGAAACACAGGAATATCTAATAATTCTTGTAATTTTGTTTCAATTTCAAAACATTCAGGAGCTTTTATGTCTTCTAGATTTATCCCACCCCAAGTTCTTCCAATATTCTTCACTACAGTTATAAATTCATCAGGGTTTTTGGTTTCAACCTCAACATCAATCGCGTCGACTCCTGCAAATTTTTTTAATAAAGCAGCTTTACCTTCCATAACTGGTTTACCAGCTAAAAAACCAATATCTCCTAACCCTAAAACTGCCGTACCGTTAGATATAATTGCAATAAAGCGACCTTTTGATGTATATTTATAAGCATCATCTATATTTTTTTGAATTTCTAAACAAGGAAAAGCAACACCCGGAGAGTAAGCTAGAGATAAATCCTCTTGCGTCTCCATTTTTTTTGTTACATTAATTTCCAATTTGCCAGCTTTATTTTCACTATGATATTTTAATGCTTTTTCTTTTAAAGACGACATATTTATATAGAATTTAGATAGTCACTTTCTATTTAAAGTCAAGACAAGAAAAAAATAAATAAATTATTGTGAATTAAAATTTTTCTTTTTTTAATCAATTTGAATTTTTTAAATTATGTCTAAATTTTGGGGGTATTTTATATTTATTATTTTTATTTTATTTTTATTGAAGATTTTACATAAAAAAAGAAATAAAAGCATAAAACTTAATAAAAACAAACAAAATAAATTAGAGCATATAGCTTTTATAATGGATGGAAACCGTAGATGGGCAAAGAGATTTCTATTAAGCAAGAAAATTGCATATTCAAAAGGAATAGATTCTATGCTTGAAAAAATAAAGTTCGCACATGAAAACAAAATATCGTATTTAACATTCTTTTGTCTTTCAGAGGAAAATCTAAAAAGAAAGAAAGAAGACTTGAATGATTTTTTTGAAGTCTTAATTAAAAGATTAAAAGAAATAAATATAAAAAAATTACAAGAAAGCGATATTCAAATAAGAATTTTAGGGGAGATAAATTTACTTCCAGAGAAAATTAAAAATATTATAATAAACATGGAAAAAGAATTAAACCATTGTAATGAAAATAAAAAAGAATTAACTATATCTTTTGCAATAGCTTACGGAGCTAGGCAAGAAATTTTAAAAGCTTGTAAAAGTATAATTAAAGATAACATAGAACTTGAGAAAATAAACGAAGAATTATTCGAAAATTATCTATATACAAAAAATATTCCAGAACCAGATTTATTAATAAGAACAGGAGGAGATATTAGATTAAGTAATTTTCTTCTTTGGCAATTATCTTACACTGAATTTTATTTCTCTCAAAAATTATGGCCTGCATTTGACAATAAAGATTTAATGTGTGCTATAAATTACTATCTTTCTATTAAAAGAAATTATGGGAAATAAAAAAAGATACATTAAAAAGAATAAAGAAGAGCCTGTATTTTCAAACCCAGAACTGTTAGAGTTTAAAACATTCATTAAAAATATTTTAATACAAACAAAGAAAGAGATATTAAATTTATTGAAAGATAAAGAAACAAAAAACAGGATATTATTTTCAATTCCGATATCTTTATTTTGTTTAATTCCTATAATAAAAGGAGGCACTTTGTATTTATTGTTTTTATTTATAATTGCAGTCTTTTCAATATATGAATTTAATAAAATGATAGAAAATATAAAAAACGAAAATATAAATATTTATAATAAATATAGGAAAAATGGCATAATTTATATTTTCACTTGTATTACTTGTTTGGCTTTATTAAGAATGCAGAATGAAGGGCTTGAAATGACAATTTGGTTATTTATTGTGGTTTTTACATTCGATTCGGCATCTTATTTTTTCGGAAGAAAATTTGGTAAGACTTTGCTATCTCCTTCAATTTCACCTTCTAAAACTTTAGAAGGTGCTATTTTTGGAGGTTTCACAGCTATTATAATTAGTTCTTTAATTTATGATATTTTAACAATTAGTAAATTAAAATTCGAACAAGTGAATTTTCTCGCAATAACTCTTTTAATTATAATTTCTGCTCAGATCGGAGATTTAATTGAGTCTTGGGTTAAAAGATTTTGTAAAGTTAAAGATTCTAGTTTAATTTTAGGAAAACACGGAGGAATAATGGATAGATTTGATTCTATTATTTTATCTGGTAGTGTTTTATATGTAATTTCTTTTTTCACAAGAGGAAAGCTTTTTAATTTATGACGAAAAATAAAAGAATAATAGAAAATAATGGAAAATCAGACAAAAAAAAATTATTAACATTACCTTTAATTTCAAATGGAAACATGGTTTTATTTCCAAATACTGTAGTTCCTATATTAATAAAAAATTTAAGTATTATAGAGGATTTTAAGTTTGCGAAAATAAATAACTCAAATATATTTTTTATAATTAATGAAATCGATAAAAATGACAAATTAGAAATAAAAAAAGGAATTGGAACTATCGCTAAAATATTACATTTAATTGATCTGCCTAATGGTTTCACCAAAATATTTCTTGAAGGTGTACAAAGAGCTGAAATTATAGATCATAGTTCTGATTTTAAAAAAGTTTCAGTTCTTGAAATATCAGAAGACATAGAATTAAAAAAAGAACAAGAATTAGAAATACAATCTTTAGTTAGAGCTATATCTTTAGAATTTAATAGATATATTATATATAATAAAATTGAAGAAGATCTAATTAAAAATATAACCACTATAAAAGACTCTTCCATTTTAGCTGATGTATTAGCTTTTTATATAGTTAAAGATGCAGAAAAACAACAAGAAATCCTTGAAACTTTATCAACAAAAACAAGATTAGAAAAAATACTTTTAGTTTTGAGCGAGGAAATAGAGCTTCAAAGAATAAAAAAAAACATAGATTATAAAATACAATCTCAAATGGATAAAAACCAAAGAGAAGTTTATTTACAAGAAAAAATAAGACATCTAAAAAGTGAACTTGGAGAGAAAAATACGGCAGATGAAATTGTAGAGCATTACAATATTTTACTTCTTGAGAAAAAACTACCTAAACACGTTAAAGAAAAAATAGAAGAAGAGCTTGAAAAATTGCAATTTACCCCAATAAATGGAAGTGAATTTGGCTTGATAAGATCTTATTTAGACTTGATTTTTACACTTCCTTGGAATGAATCTGCAAAATTAGAAACAAATATTATAAAAATTAAAAATTATCTTGAAGAAAGCCATTATGGAATGGAAGATTTAAAAAAAAGAATTATTGAAATGATAGCAATAAAAATAAGGGGTGGAACGTCAAAAAAAAACGTTCTCTGTTTATATGGTTCACCTGGAACAGGTAAAACAAGTTTTGCAAAATCAATAGCTGAAGCACTTGGAAGAGAATTTGTAAAAATATCATTAGGAGGTATTCATGACGAGAGTGAAATTAGAGGTCATAGAAGAACTTATATAGGTGCAATGCCTGGTAAAATAATATCCGCAATGAAAAAGGCAAAAGTTAACAATCCTGTAATTTTAATGGATGAGATTGACAAAATATCTTCAAATTCAAGAGGGGACCCAGTGGCTGCATTATTAGAAGTTTTAGATCCTGAACAAAATCAATCCTTTCAAGATCATTATTTAGATTTAGAATATGATTTATCTAATGCAATTTTTGTAGCTACTGCAAATAGCCTAGATATGTCTCGTCCTCTTTTGGATAGACTTGAAATCATAAAAGTTCCAAGTTATTTAGAAGAAGAAAAATTAAAAATATCTCAAAAATATATAATTCCAAAAGTTATGAAGGAAACCGGATTAACAGAAGATGATATTGAAATTCAGGAAGATGCAATAAAGGAGATTATAAAATATTATACACGAGAAGCAGGTTTAAGAAACCTTGAAAGACAAACGAATAAAATATTTAGAAAAGTCAATCTTGAGCTTTTAGAAACTGAAATAAAAAATAAAGACAAGAAAAAAACAACAAAAAAGTCAAAGAAAATAGAGCAGGGTATTTATGAGGAATCGGAAGTGTTAATAGAGGAAAATTTGGAATTAAAAGCATCAATAAATCAAGAGTCAAAATTAGAAATTAAACTAGAATCTAAAAAAATCTCCATAAACAGTAAAAATCTTTCAAAATATTTAGGTATTAAAAAATATAGCCACGAATTTATTGAAAATAAAAGTATGGTTGGAATAATTAACGGCCTTGCTTATAGCGAAAGTGGGGGGGATATTCTAATTTTAGAATCTGTCGCTGTTCCTGGGAAAGGAGAAATAAAATGCACAGGAACTTTAGGTGATGTAATGAAAGAATCCGTGCAAATTGCCTTTACATTTATAAAATCAAGAACAGAAGAGTTGTCTTTAAATAAAGATTTCTTCAAAGAGAACGATATACATTTACATGTTCCGGATGGTTCAACTCCAAAAGACGGACCCTCTGCCGGTGTTGCCATTTCTCTTGCTATTTATTCTACAATTTCTGGTAAAAAAATTAAAAATACAGTCGCAATGACTGGTGAAATAAGTTTAAGAGGTAAAATTTTACCAATAGGAGGTTTAAGAGAGAAACTTACTTCAGCTGTTAGAAGTGGAGTAAAAGAAGTTATAATTCCAAATGAAAATGAAAAAGATTTAGAAGAAATTCCCGACTTTATAAAAAAGAAATTAAAAATTCACAAACTTGGATATTTTAATCAGGTTTTGGATATTGCCGTGGAAAATTAATATGAATTATGTTGAGGTTAAAAAGAAAGAATTTTAATCATTTTTCAACCTTTTTTAATTCAGTAATCTATTGACAATAAAATTTTCTCATCATATAATATCAAACAATGAAAGAAATATTACAAGATAAATTTAAATATTTTATTATTTTTAATTTTATTATTCTAATTTCATATGTTTTACATATCGAATTTACTACAAGGCAATACATTAATTATATTAATGTTGTAAACAGAAATATCGTTAAAAATATAGAAGATAATGATAAAAAAATGGAACAAATATTAAAAAGTGGAATTCTTGCTTGGTCAGCTATGTATCAACTTGGATATAAAAATACACAACAAGCTATCAAAATAAGGGATATTTTAGATTCAGACGATCTAGATGTTTATCATAAAGATGGCTGGATGGAATTTGATACAGATGGCACTCATTTAAAAAATGGCAGACTTTATGAAAAATTTAACAAAGAAAATCATTCTTTATTTCATCCAAATTTAGGAGTTGATTTTAAATCAATGAAAAAAAATCCAAATGTCTCTATTGTGACTCCTTATTATTTATCAGCTATTTCTGGTCTAATTATTAGATTTGGTGTTATTTATAATTCACATATTCAAAAATTCTTTTTTATCGACATATCAAGAGGAAAGAATATTTATAATTCTATCAAAGATCTTGTATTTCTCAATCCAGAAGTTAATTATCTTAAAATTTCAAATCCCTTAAAAGAAATGACATTTTATTCAAGAAAACCAAATTATCAACCAATTTCAATTCATAAAGGTGAATATTTTTACGATAATAAACAAAAGATTCGTAACGAAAATAATATTATCTCAATTGAGACGAATTGTGGTCCTTTTTTGAAGCATAAAAAAAATGATCAAATTGCAATTGGTTATAATTCAAAAGATGAATATTTCTATATTTTGACTGCAGAATACTCTAAAGAAAAATTAAATAAACAAATATTAATTTTAAGAATTATATTTGGACTGATCTTTATTTTTGGAAATTTTATTCTATATAAAAAGCGATAAATTTATACATAACACAAAATCACCTGCGTAAGCTGGCGTCAAGAGCCCACTAAAACTTTGCATAGAAATGCAAGAAAAGAAGATTTAATATAAAAAGAGTTTGTGTTTGATAAAGAGTCGATATAACACCGTTACCGTAAATTAGTGATTATTTATCTAAAAAATAAACTTATTTTTCTGTTTTCAAAGAAGAAATTAATTCAGTTAATCTAATATTATGCGTATAATATATATTATGGGAAATTTATGGGAAATTTCTTTCAAAAAGAAAGCTTTTTTATTTTAAAAGATCAATAATTTATAACTAAAAACAGTTCTTGAAAATGAAAAACAAGGCAGGAATAAAATAATATTATCAACGAAGTCTCCTAGTTTGGAAATTAAAGAATACAATTATTGATGATTGAAATTTTATAAAAATAAAACAACGATACA
>JAVKNF010000023.1:0-10192 GCA_031537795.1 Candidatus Deianiraeaceae bacterium
CAGAATAAGTTCTTTTTGAATTAAAAGGAGGGTCTAGATATATTAAATCAACAGTCTCACTGTTCATTCCGTGAAGAATATAAAGATTATCACCAGTGTATAATGTGTTTTGCATATTACTTGAAAGATAGTAAAATATATGGTAATTATCCCTTGACATATAAGTTTTATAGTTTATGAATATGATAGAGCTAGAAAAAAATATTATGAAAGTTGATTTAACAAGAGCAGTTAAAAATTATAAAAAAGTTAATATTTATGATTGTATTAATGAAGCACTGGTGAATTCATTGCAAGTAAATTCTAATGAAATTAACATTAAAATTGCATCACAATCTGCAAATGAATTATTTAATAAAGAAATAATATCAAAAATTACAATTCAAGACACTGGCGATGGATTTAACGAGAATAACAGAAAATCTTTTTTACATTTATATAGTGATTATAAGGAAAAAGACGGTTGTAAAGGAATTGGTAGATTATCATATTTAAAAGGATTTAAAAATGTTAAAATATCAAGCAAACAAAATAATGAGTTAGTGGAATTTGATTTTACAAAAGAATTAAATGAAGAGCAATTAAATCCAATAAAAATTGCAGAAAATACAAAACAAACAACATTAACTTTAGAAAATCCTATTAACGAAGAAACCTACAATCTTGATAAAATCTACGAAGAAATTTTTAATCATATTTACCCATTTATCTTCTTAAGAAATAGTGAATGTGTAATAAACATTAACGATAGAAAAATAACAAAAGATGATGTTAAAAACATTGAAAATACTAAACTTTATGTCAAAAAAACTATAAATAACGAAGAGCAATCAATAGAATTTAATTTATGGTATAGATTTCAAGAAAGTGATAAAACAATTTTAGATGATTTTATTTGCATAAATAATAGACCAATGCAACATTTTCATAATAAACCTTTGTCATTAAAATTGCATTCAAAAGAAAAATATCATATAACATTTTTATTAGAATCTGATTGGATAAATCAACAATCAAATCAATATCATAGTCTTGAAAACGAAGACGAAGAGCAAGAAAATAATCAACTTTTTAATGAAATTAATTGGCAAGATGTAAAACAAGAATTAATCAAGAAACTTAATGAAATAATGATTGTAAAATTTCCGGAAATGAAAAATGAAAATAAGAAAATTATTAATGATTTAAAAGCAAAATACCCGCATTATGCAGACTTTATTGAAAATGATAATATAAGTTTTGTAAATGAAAAGCAATTACTTAAAAATGCGAGAGAGGAGGCATTAAAAGAAGAGGATAAATTAGAAAATGACAATGTTTCAATAAATGATATTCAAAAATGCGTTAGCAATGATTTGATAAGGTATATTAAGCATAGACAAGGGATTATTGATAAGTTACAAAGTTTAAAAAATACGAAGATTGAAAGTGAAGTGCATAATTTATTTTTAGAACAAGGACTTCAAGGAACGGAGGAAAGACAAGTGCCGTTAGATAAAAATAATTTATGGCTTTTAGATGACAAATTTATGAGTTATAGTTATATAGCTAGTGAAAAGGCGATAAGCACATTTCTTGATAAAATAGGGCTTGAAAAAAATGGTTCAAATGAAGAAATGGATATTGTGTTATATAGTAATAGTGAAGAAAAAAAGAAAGTTGTTATACTTGAAATGAAAAAATTGACTGCAAATTACAAGGAAAATGGAACTGGAATTAATCAATTATTCAATTATAGCGTTCAATTATATAATGCAGGAATTAAAGAGTTATATTTGTATTTAATAGCAGAAATTGATGATAAATTTAGAATACAATTAACTTCAAAAGAGGGTTTTAAAAAAGTATTTTCCCAAGAAGGTGAAATTTATCAAAATAGTTATAATGATTTTAATGCCTACATTCAAATAATCTCTCCAAATGCAATAATTGCCGACGCAAACGCAAGAAATAAAACATTTTTAGATATAATTAAGAAGAGTAAAACTATACAAGAATAGACTTTCTCAAAACTAAATCAAATACATTAACATTATTTCTATTGTTATATCTAAAACAAAACTCAGATATATAATTCTCTGCATACTTATTTGATATATGATGATAAATTCCAAACACACCTCTTTTTAAAGTAGCCCAAAAGCCTTCAATCGTGTTAGTGTGAACTTTGAATTTCTTAAGCCCTTCTTCTCTTGTTTCTTGTGTATGTTCTCTTGAATATTGACCTTGTGAATGATTAACTCTATGATGATTATATTCTCTACTCATTGAATGATAACCTCTATGTTCGTCTGTTATAACAACCGAGCCATCTTTAATATTCTTGTTAATTTCATTTATTAAAGTCTTTGCTTTTGTGTCATCAATTTTCATTGCTTTAATACTTCCATTTCTTTCAACCATTCCTAAAATAATCATTTTTTCAAATATTCCTTTTGCTTTTATTCTCTCGTGCATGTGTTTATTTTCAGCCTTTCCTCCGATATAACATTCGTCAACTTCAACAAAGCCACTTAATAAACCTCCATTAGAATCGTTATCATCTTCGTTTTTCATAGCTTCTCTTATCTTCTGTAATATTCTCCAAGCTGTTTTATAAGTCACCACTATTTCTCTTTTTAATTGTAATGCACTTATACCTTTTTTACCATTTAAGAATAAATGTATTGCATACATCCATTTTCTTAAATCTGTGCAAGATTTTTCAAAGATAGTGTCTTTAAATATTGAAAATGTATTATTACAATTATGACAAATAAAATTCTTTGGATGTTTTTCAATATGATAAACACTATTTTCAGATTTACAATGATTACACTTAACTTTATTGCCATATCTTATCTTGATATAATTCTGAATACAAGCTAACTCAGTTGGAAACTTTTTTAAAAACTCAAAAAATGTCATATAAATATATAGTTATACTATAATATAACATCTATTTTTTATATGTCAAGGGATAATTACCAAATATATTTTTAAAATTGCAAGAATAAGATTGAAGAGCTTTAAATTAAGCTGTGTAATTAAGGCTTTCAACTTGAATTTCTGGACGTGCTTTTAGTTTATCGTCCACTGCAACTCTATCGTCAAATACAAAACAATTACCTTTCCATTTTTTATTTTTATTTCCAGTTTTTTCAAAGTAATTTAATATTCCTCCTTTTAAATGATAAACATTTTGGAAACCCTGATCTTTAAGATATGCAGTAGTTTTTTCACATCTTATTCCGCCAGTGCAAAACATTGCTATCTTTTGCTCTTTTGGTTTATTTTCTAAGTATTTATCGACCCATTCTGGGAATTCCCTAAAATAATTAATAGGTGGAATAGTTGAATTTTCAAAAACGCCTACATCATATTCATATTTGTTTCTTGTTTCTATTAAGATTACATCTTTCATTTCAATGAATTTATCCCATTCTTCTGGTTCGATGTATTTTCCTGGTTTGTTTTGTATTGTTTTTTTCATTGTAACAATTTCATTCTTTATTCTTACTTTTATTTTTTGAAATGGGTTAAATTCGGAATAAGAAATTTTCCAATTTATATCTTCTGAATTTAAAAAAACTGTAATATATTGATAAAACTCTTTAATTTCATTATCTTTGCCAGCTATAGTTGAATTAATTCCCTCTTCAGCTATTAATATAGTTCCTTTTATATCTAAAAGAAACATTTTTTGTTTTATTTCTTCTTGTATTTTTGATAAACATTGTAATTTTTGAAATCTATAAAATGTTGCAACCGTAAACATAAGTTTATTGAAAAAAGTGAAATATTTATTTTTTTAAAGTCAAATTAATTTCTAGCAATATTAATTTCTAGCAATATTAATTTCTAGCAATATTGATTTTTAATAATCTTTATGTTAAAATGACTTGTCTATGCTTAATTTTATACATAAATTGAATTTAATTAGAAATGATATATTAATTTCTAGTTTGATTATTTTTTCAGGTTTTATTTTGAATTCTTTACTAAAAAAGTTCCTTTCTTCCTCTAAATCAAATATCTTGAGTAGTAAAAATATTATAATTTTGAATGGAAGCATAAATTATTTAACTGTAGGCCTTTTAATGATTATTACTGGAACAGTTTTTTCTTTGTTTAAAGGGGAGATACATTTTTTAATAATTTTAGGTACTTATATCTTATCTTTAGGAGTTACGAAAATAATTACAGATATACTCGAAAATAAGATATTTTTTAATATAAGTTTTGTCTACGGTATTATGCTTTTAATTCAAGATGTGCCGATTTTTAATCTATTTTATAAAGAGTTATCTAAAATTAAATTAAATTTGATAATCTTTCAATTTCATTTAATTAGTCTTTTAGAAGCAATAGTTTATATTTTTATTGCTTACAATGTGTATTTCACAATAGATAAGATTACAGGAAAGGTTTTTCAGCATCAAAAAACTAATAATCATATAATAACAAGAAAAATATTGGAATGTTTATTTTATTTTTTAATTATTATAATATTTTGCACGATAGTCGGCATTAAGAAAGAAAACATAACAATGATTTTAAGTGCAATTGGGGTTGGTTTAGGTTTTGGTCTACAAAAGATATTTGCTAATATTTTCTCTGGTTTTGTTATTCTTTACGAAGAAAAATTAAGAGTTGGAGATCTTGTAACCCTTTTAGAGTATGATATATCAGGTAACATTATTTCTATAGGAAGTCGATCTAGTGTAATTAGGAATTTTGACCAGCATGATGTTATTGTTCCAAATGATATTTTGATTGCAACAAATATAGTTAATATGGATTTAAACAATAGAAAATGTATGAGAAAAATAGAATTTACAATTGATCAAAAATACGAACTAGATTTTATTATAGAGAAAGCGATTGAGGTTGCAAAAAGTAATAAATTTGTATCTAATGCAAGCTGTATAATTCAAAATATAGATATTAACGGATTTTTAATTTCTTTAAGAATTTTTAGTGATGATTATAATAATTCAGAGAAAGATATCTGGCAATTGAGATCTGATGTTATTATTCAACTTCAGAAAACATTTAAAGAGTACGGCATTAGGTTTGCAAATACAAAGATTGAAAAAATATGTCAGGTTTAAAATCTCCACCTAGTCAAGGTTTTGCAGGTTATAGTTCAGGCGGTGGTTTGATGGGAGCTGGAGCCCCTCCTAATGTTGGCCTAGATAAACAAGCAAAAATTGACGGCTTTTCAGTTTCTCCTCTTCCAGGTACTGGAATTATGCAGAAAGGCATACAAAATGAAGAAGGTTTCATGTCAAGAGATATTGCAAGCTCTATGTCTGAAAGTTTGAATAAATGTGTACATATACCGTCGAACGGTTTAGCGGAAAAAGAAATTAATAAGAACGAATTAAAACCAAAAATTGAAAATATCAATTTTGCAGAACATGCAGGAATGAATAAAGAAGCTTCAACTAGATCAAGATAAAAAGATTTTTATTATAATTTTTCAATCATAATCATTCTATCATTTTTTGATAAATCTTTTTCAATTTTATAATTAATATTTGTTATGTTTTTTATAATTTCTAAAATTTCTTTAGTTTGACTGAAACCAATCTCAATGAAAATATATCCATCTTTTTCTAATAATTTCTCAACTATAAAAGGTAATTTCTTATAGAAATTCAGCCCATCTTTCCCTCCGTCTAATGCTATAGTTGGTTCATATTTTAATTGTTCGTCATATTTTAAGATTTCGTTTCTCTTTATATAAGGTGGGTTATAAAATATTATATCAAATTTTTTCCCCGGAATATACTTTTCTTTTAAGATGTCTCCTTGAATAAATTCAATTTTGCCCTCGTTGATTCCCAATTTTGTTGCATTTTTTTTTGAGATATTTAACGCTCTTTTTGAAATATCAAACAAAGTTAAATTATAAACAGGTATTTTATTAATCCTTTCAACTTCTTTTGCAAAACTTAAACCTATACACCCACTCCCAGAGCATATATCTAAAATACATAACTTTTTATTTGTTCTAAATTTATCTAGAAGATTCAACGCATTATCGATAAGAATTTCAGAATCTTGCCTCGGAATCAAACAAGATTTTGAAACAAGAAAGTAATTTTTATAAAAAAATTTCCTCTTAAAAATATAAGCAATCGGCTCTTCATTTTCTCTTCTTTTTATAGCACCGAAAAATCTTTTTTTTATATTCTCAGAAATAAAATTTCCTTTATTCAATTTATAATTTAGAATTTTTTCATTTAATAATTCTTCCAAAATATATTCAGCTTCATTTTGTGAAATTTTAACAGACTTTAAAAGTTGTAATATATCAATTGACTTTTCCATTTTTAATAATAATTAATATTTATGACAATAGATGTCAAGAATTTAGAAAAGCAAGAATTTATAGATCAAGCAATTAGACCATCTAAATTTGACGAATTTATAGGGCAAAATGAATTAAAAGAAAATCTAAAAATATTTATAAAATCTGCAAATTTGAGAGATAAAACATTAGACCATATCCTTCTTTATGGACCTCCTGGGTTAGGGAAAACAACTCTTGCAAATATCGTAGCTCACGAATTGAATGTAGGAATTAAAATAACATCAGGCCCCTCATTAAACAAAACAGGAGATTTAGCAGCAATTTTAACAAATCTAAAACCTAGAGATGTTCTTTTCATAGATGAAATTCACAGGTTGCCAATTGCTGTAGAGGAAATGCTCTATTCCGCAATGGAAGATTTTAGACTTGACATTATAATAGGAGAAGGCCCTTCGGCAAGAATCATGAAAATAGATTTAGCAAAATTTACAGTTATAGGTGCCACAACTAGGCTTGGGCTTATATCAAAACCTCTTCAAGATAGATTTGGCATAGTTTCCCAATTGCAATTTTATAGTACAGATGATCTGGTTAAAATAATAGACAGAATTTTATTAATAGAGAATTTCAAAATTCCTCAAGAGGGAATTATTCAAATGGGAAAGTCTTCAAGAGGCACTCCACGTATTGCAATAAGAATTACAAAAAGAATTATAGATTACGGAATTGCTCTTTTTAAAAAAAGAGAAATTGAAAACGAACAAGTCAAGGATGCTTTAAAATTGCTAGGTATAGATGAACTAGGTTTGGATAATGCGGATAGAAAATATATAGAATTTATACAAAAAAATTATAAAGGTGGGCCAGTTGGAATAGAAACTATAGCCGCAGGGCTTTCAGAAGATAGAGCTACTATTGAAGAATCAATAGAGCCCTATCTTATGCAAATAGGTCTCTTGGAACGAAGCCCAAGAGGGAGAATAATTAAATATTAATTAATAATTCTTATCGGTATTTTAATGTCCTGAATTTTCTAATATATTTTGTCCTTTTGAGATTGTTGTTAAATTATTAACCGCATTTCTTGGACTTTCGATTTTTCCTTCTGGTTCAATCTTAGATTCCACATCTTCTGCCTTGAATGATTCTCTTCTAGTTTTTGTATTAAGATTTTCATTAGTATTTTCTAGGTTATCTTTTGTCATAACTCTAAATTCAGGAACCAAATAACTTGATGCATTAGATCTTTCTCTATGTTTTTTACCTTTAAACCAGCTAACAAATTTATTATTTGCGAGAGAATATCTTTCACTCTGTGCTTCTAAATCTTCTCTTTTCATTTCTGTTTCAGCTGTTTTTTGTAGTTCTTTTGCAATTTCTTCAATCATCGATATCCTTTCGTATGCAAGTTTAGGTTTCAAAGAAGTCGATTCGAACACTCCTTCAGACTTAAAAGAATCCATTTTTACGATATTCCCTTCTTTAATATAGTTCATATATTCTAAAACATCTTCTTCGTTTCTGATCTCTTGTGCTTTTTTTATGAAATTATGTATGCTATTTTTGTCTTCTTCGGATAAAGAATTAAGATCCTCTTTAAGAGCTTTTATAGCTTTCAGAACATCATCTCTATCTTCTTCTTCAAATTTGGCTAAAACAGCTTTCATTATAGTTCCTTCTGGAAGATTATTGTAATTATTTATATTAGTGAAATCGATACTATTTGCATTATTCAAAATAAGATACTCTTCTAAATTTAGATTAAATGCATTTACTTTATTAAATTCTATTAATTTTTCGAGGTCTTTCTTAGCTGTGTCTAATTTTCCTTCAATTTCTTCTCTGTTTGTTTTATTTTCTAAAGGTATATTTAATAAGCACATACTCAATGATTCAATGTATACTCCATCAATTTCTTCAAAATAATTTAATCTTTTATTCATCAAATTAAAGATATTATTATATTTTTCTTCATTATAATTAATATCATTTACATATTTTATATAATAACTCGCAACTAAATTAGAAACATTGCTTGCAAATTTGAACTTTGAGCTTCCTTCTTCCGGATTTCCCATATTTTCTTGAGTTTTATTATAAATTTCATTATAAATATTGAATGTTGCTTCAATTTCTTTATCTCTATTCTTTCCTATTAGAATACTTCCAACTGCAAGAGCTATAGCACTAGAACCTATAAGACCAATACCAGAAATTGTTTCATTATTGAGGCTTTGAGAGTTTGAATTTGTTCCATTAGGTATTGTATTGTTTGAATTTATTGATAAATGAACAGTTGTAGTACTTGGCACATTATAGTTCGCAAGAAATGCAACTAATGTAGTGGCATTTTCTTCAATATTTTTAGCTGTTTCATTTAAAATATTTTTACACATATCAAAACCATTTGAAGGAAGAATGTTTGTATCAGGGTTATTTGTTACATTATTTTTTACATTTTGAATAAGGTCGTCAACCTTCCTTTTTATTACAGTGATATTATCTTTTAGATATTTAATATCAGATTGATCGAAACATTCTTTCTTAATAAATGATGTATTTTTACAAACTTCTGTTGAAGTGTTTTTTGCAGTTGAAGATAAATATGTATAATTTATTAATTGAGTATATGTATCATTTAAAGCTATATAATAATTTTGAATAGGAACTAAAAGATTTTGAGTAAAATCAAAACCTGGTGTATCGCCAACTTCAACAGTATAAGCAATTACATCTGTTAAAGATTTATTATTTGTATTGTTGTTATAACAAATTAAAGTTGATTCATCTGTTTTTGATCTTCCTGTTACTACGTTGCATATATTTGTAAATTTTGTTGGAACTGCTTCTATGCAAGTTGAATTATCTGTTGAACAAGTTTTTGATTGATCCTCTAAACCTGTTAATTTATTTGATTTTGTTAAGTTATTGCTATCTTTATTGTTGACGCCCTTTACTACTTGAGCAATTCCCGCACTCAATGCAACAACACCCATACCAGCTATAACAGTTCCAATTATTCTTTGTCTACTTTTTGAGTTTTCTTCTTCTCTCGCTTCTTTTTTGTAAGTATCTATTAATTTCTTTTTTATACCAAGATCTCTTAATTGTCCTCTCATTTCATTTATCCGCTCATTTTGATTTAGTGGTTTTAAATTTACTACTACATCTTCTTCTAGTTCGTTTTGTTCTCTCATAATTAATATAAACATAAAAATTATACTGTTTTGTTTTTTTATAGTCAAGTTTTTTTACAATTAAAAATAGAAATAATTATTTAATAAAATAATTATTTAATAAATTAAAAAGTGAAATAAAATACAGTCTTTTAATTTTGAATTGACTTTAAAATTATTGAAATGTAGAAAATATAAATGTTTAATAAAACAACAATACAAGAGGTATATAGATTTTTGAAATGTTGCAATCATTCCTGTCCTAAAAGTATAAAATTATCTGTGTTAGCTTTTTCTATACATGCGATAATGCATATTATAGTTGGCTTTATTTTATATTTTTATTCTCCAAATAAATATTTTTTCTTCATAATAGCAACACTTGATGGAATTTCACATTATGCTGGAATTTGCGGAGTTGTGTCTTTTTTATTTTATTACATAAAGAATAAATTAAAAAATTTATACAAATAATATAGAATTTAAAAAAAGAATAACAGATGTTAGAATTTTGTTTTGCTTTTTATTAAGAGAGATCTTTTCTTGAAATAGAAATATGACTAATGCGATATTAAAATATTTTATCAGTATAGTAATATTTAATTTAACATTATTAATCAATAAAATTAAAAGAATAAAAGTGATGTTTGTTAAAAAATAACTTAACAGAAATAATAAATCTGATGCAACTTTATTATAATTTAATCTATTTAAA
>JAVKNF010000024.1:0-59608 GCA_031537795.1 Candidatus Deianiraeaceae bacterium
AAAAAAGAAATGAAAAGCCCTTGTGTCGGAATAAACGGCGTATGCGAAAGACATCCTATAAACAACCTTCTTACGATTTTATAAAAAATGACATTCTTAAAAAAAAATGAATCAGATACAAATGAAAAATCCGAATTGTTCTGCGGTTAAGATAAAATTGTTGAGTCTGACGAGACCTTTATAGATAAAGCTAAAGAGAAAACAAAGACAGCAAGAGGTTGGGATCATAAAAATAAGATTTTATCTTTAATTGAAAGACAGTGTAAAGTTAGGTCATTTCATATTTCTAGTGTTAATGTTACAACTATCAAGCCAATTTTAAAAGAAGCATTATATAAAGATACCAATTTAATGACAGATGAAGCAACTTGGTATAAAAACATGAACAAAGAATTTAAAACTCATGAATTTGTTAAACATAGCGCTGGCGAATATGTAAAAAACCGATATATCCACACAAACACAATAGAGGGTTATTTTGGATTATTCAAAAGAGGAGTGAAAGGAGAATTTTATCAACACTGCAAAAGCCAGCATTTAAAACGCTATTTATGTGAGTTTGACCTCTGCTATAATAACAGATTTATAAATGATAGCGAAAGAACTGTTGAATTATTGGCAGGTGCTTTTGGTAAAAGGTTGAAATATCGTGATAGTTTAGTTGTAAAAGCATGAACATTAGCAACTTACAACACATATTGGCAAAATTAGATTTTACATTATTAAACGGCAAAGAAAATTTTTTTGTAAAAAATATTAATGGATATGAAATATCTTTACAAATCAATACAGAAAAAATAGAAAAAACAATTATCAATTTTGGCGATAAAATTAAAATTCACAGGCAAACAACAACCAATCTATCGCAAGACGAAAATTTAATTGTTTTGGAGTGCGTTTGTAGATTATTAGGGAAAGGATACAAGCCAGAATCAATTGAGCTTGAAAAAACTTGGAATTTAGGTCATCAAGGCAAAGGATTTTTAGATATTCTGATAAAAGACAAAGATGCTAATTCTCTTTTTATGATAGAATGTAAAAATTGGGGAGAACACTTTAACAAAGAAAAGAACAAGATGTTTAAAGATGGTGGACAGCTATTAAGCTATTTTAGGCAAGATAGAAACATAAAAGCTCTTTGTTTATATGCTTCAAAATTTGAAAACGACACAATATATTATACAAGCGAAATAATTGATACAAAAAGTTTAATAGGTGAGAATGATATAGAAATATTTGAATCATGGGATCACACTTTTAACAAAAAAGGAATTTTTGAAAGTGTTATAAGTGCTTATGAATTTAAGAACATAGGATTGACTTATAAAGACTTAGACGATTTAGAAGTTGCGGACGGTCAAACAATTTTTCATCAATTTGCAGAAATTTTAAGAAGGCATATTATTTCTGATAAGCCAAACGCTTTTAATAAAATATTTAACTTATTTATTTGTAAAATACAAGATGAAGACACAAAGTCTAATAAAGAAAACGAAGATTTAGATTTTCAATTTAAAAACGATGAAGCAACAGAAAATCTATTTGACAGACTTAATACTCTTTATAAAAAAGGGTTAGAGAATTATATAGACATTTTAATACCAGATGTTAGTAAACAGGAATTTGACGAAATGATAAAACACGCACAAACCGAGCAATTAAAAGAAGCATTTTATAAATTAAGATATTATAGAAGCTCTGCAGAATTTGCTTTTAAAGATGTATACGATAAAGATTCTTTTGAAGAAAATGCAGAAGTTGTTAAAGAGGTTGTGAAATTATTGCAAAAGTTTAAAATCAAATATTCAAAAAAACACCAACATTTAGGCGATTTTTTTGAACTATTACTAAATACTGGTTTTAAACAAGAGTCTGGTCAATTTTTTACACCAATACCACTTACACGATTTGTTTGTAAGTCTTTGCCAATAAAAGCAATAATTGACAAAAAATTAGAAACAGAAGAGGATTTCTTACCTTATGTAATAGACTATGCTTCAGGTTCTGGTCATTTTATAACCGAAATGATGGATGAGATTGATGTCTATGTCAATTCTATTGACGAAACAGATATAAAAGCTGGTAGAAAGGCAATAAATATGATTTTAATAGCAAGAAACATAATCTAAAATGGGCAGAAAAATATATTTATGCGATAGAAAAAGACTACCGCCTTGTTAAAATATCCAAAGTTAGCTCTTTTTTAAATGGCGATGGAGACGCAAATGTAATTTCAGCTGATGGTTTAGCAGTTTTTAATAGTGATAAATATAAAGAAATTTTATATAAAAAAGAAGCTGGCAAAGAAAATAATGTATTTGATATAATTGTTTCCAATCCGCCATATTCTGTTAGTGGTTTTTCAAATACATTAAAAAACGGCACAGAATGTTTTGATTTGTTTCAATATTTAAGAGATAAATCATCAGAAATTGAATGTTTATTTATTGAAAGAACAAAGCAATTAATGAAAGATAATGCAGTTTGTGATATTGTTTTGCCAATTTCGATATTAACAAATGAAGGTATTTATGAAAAAACAAGAGAAGTGATATTGCAAAATTTCAATATAAAAGCCATTGTTTCACTTGGCTCTGGTGCTTTTATGGCAACACCAACAAAAACTATAATAGCATTTTTAGAAAAAAGAAAAATATCAGAATTTAACGAAACAAAAAGAGTAGCTGATGAGTTTTTAACACACTTTAAAGATGTTGCTTGTTTTGGTATTGAGAAAGCATTTTCTATATATTCAAATAATGTTTATGGACTTAATTTTGAAGATTACACTTCAATTTTACAAGATAAACCAACAGAAAAAGCAAAACTTAGTGAGGTATTTAAAGAATATAAATTATTGCGAAATAAAGAAATTATTGAACTTGAAAGAGAAAAACTTGTTTATTTTATAACGGCTTTTGCACAAAAAGTTGTGATTAGCAATAGCGGAGAAAAAGATATTGAAAAAGAATTTTATGGCTACGAATTTTCAAACCGCCGTGGACACGAAGGAATCCATATTTATAAAAACGAAGCTAGTAGATTGAACTCAAAACTTTATAATGAAGATTTTAAAGAACTTTATGATAAAAACAAATTAAATAGTTATATTTTAAGGAATTTTGAAGGCAAAACAAAATACGAAAAAGAACAAATTCAAAAAACCTTAGAAAGAGAAATTGCCGAAGTCCAAACAAGCGAGGAACATCCACTTAACAATCATCTGCATTATGTCCATCTATCACAATTGATGTCATTTGATTGGAAAAAATTTGATAAATTAATTAATTTGAATAAGAGAAATGGCTTGAAAATTATAAGTAAGTGAACAATTAAACAACTATCCGAGCTTTTTAATGATAACGATATTGAAAGCGGTAATCGTGAAAAAGGTGGTGCAAAAAAAGAAGGTATAATGAGTTTCGGTGGAGAGCATATTGGATTAAATGGCGATTTGGTTTTAGAAAACATGAAATATGTTTCTGAAGACTATTTTAACTCAACAAAAAGAGGTGTTATAAAAGAAAATGATATTTTGATTTGTAAAGATGGTGCTTTAACTGGAAAAGTTGCAATAGTTAGACAAAAAGATATTAATCAAAAGGCTATGATAAATGAACATTTATTTAGAATTAATGAAAATAATAGTGTTATAAATCAATATTATTTGTTTAATTATTTATTTTCTCAAGAAGGGCAAAGACAAATAAAATATGGTATAACTGGTACTGCACAACGTGGTTTAAATAGAGAAAATTTATTTAAAATTAAAATACCACTTCCGCCAATTGAAATCCAAGAAAAAATTGTTGCAGAAATCAATGAAATTGAAAAACAAGAACAAAATACAAAAGCAATAATTGAAAAAAATAATCAAAAAATAAATGATTTATTTAGCAACATAAACAATGCAAAAGAAATTACAATTTCTGAAATTGTCAAAAACTTAACAGCAGGTGGCGATATGCCAAAAGATAATTTTTCGTCTAAAAAAACAGAAAAATATCAAATCCCTATTTACTCAAATTCCTCTCAAAACAAAGGTTTATATGGTTTTACTGATATTATAAAAATAAACGAACCGTGTGTTACAATTGCAGCAAGAGGCACAATTGGCTATACTGAAGCAAGAACTGAACCTTTTTATCCAATAGTTAGGTTGATTGTTTTTATCCCAAAAAGTGAAATAGCCGACATATTTTATTTAAAACATCTATTAAATCATACAAAATTTACTGATAGCGGAACAACAATACCTCAATTAACCGTTCCTCAAATTTCTGGAGTTAAATTATTGCTTCCTTCAATTGATGAACAACAAAAAATAATCGCACAAATTGAACCAATAGAATAAGAAATAACTACTGCAAAAGAATTTTTAGCAAATGTTAAAAATCTAAAAGCTGATATTTTAGACAAATACTTATGAAACCTAAAAAAATCACTAAAAAACAAATAGAATACAAGCAAAAAGTCAAAACAAAAGCCTCACAAGAGCAACTTGAAAAATTTAAAGAGTGTTTCGACAAAGAATGCGAAGTTGAAAATAAAACAAAAATGGATAAGACAATTAAAAATTTAAGTAAGCAAAAGTCTAGTGAAAATTAATTGTTTTATAAATATTGGTTTTGCGAAGTATATAATCTTGTAATATTAATAGACTTTTTTATTGCTTCTTTTAATTTTTTCAATTTAATACAATAAGGTGGAATAAAATAAAGAGTTTCAGTTAAAGGTCTTAAAATTAAGCCTTTTTTATGACAACTCTCTATAAATTTATCTCTATTGAAATCTTTAGAAATAAAATCAAAAGCAAGTACATCTCCCATAAATCTAATGTTTTTAATCTCTGCGTTGTGTTTGTTGTCTTGATAGAATTTTTTATATACTTTTTCTATTTTTTCTATTTTATTTAGAGTTTTATTCTCTAAAAATATACTTAAGCATTCATTTGCAGCAGAGCAAATAATAGGATTTGCTGTGTAGGAATGTCCGTGTAGAAATATTTTATCAGAATTATCACTGATAAATTCTTTATATAAAAAATCTTTTACCCCGGTTACTCCAAGTGGTAAAAAACCACCTGTTATACCTTTTGAAAGGCAAATTATATCAGGAGAAGAATCTAAATGCTGAAATGCAAAATGTTTTCCTGTTCTTCCAAAACCTGTCATAACTTCGTCAAATACTGAAATTATATTATATTTTTTACATAGATCTAAAATTTTTTGATTAAATTTTTTACTTGAGAATCTCATTCCGCTAGCTCCTTGAATAAAAGGTTCAATTATTAAAAAAGATATTTTATTTATATTCTTTCGCATAAAATCTTCAAGCTCTAAAAGACACTCTTTGTCATTTTTGTCAATATCTAGATTATCTTGAATTTCAGAATATTTTGCAAAATGCACCTCGAAACATTTATCTTCGAAATTTTTAAAGAAACCGCTATTTTTCCCAACAGACATTGCTCCAAATGTGTCTCCGTGATAACCTCCCTCGAACGCTATAACTATATTTTTATCTTTATATCCTTTATTTTTCCAATATTGATGTGCTATTTTAATAGCGACTTCAACAGAAGTGGAGCCGTTATCGGAGAAGAAAAATTTATCAAAATTTCCTTCTAATAATCTGTAAAGCTTTTCACTTAAATCAATAGCTGAGTTGTGAGTAAAATGTGTAAAAATAACGTGATCTAATTGATTTAATTGTTTTTTTATTGCATTTTGTATTCTTTTATTGCAATGGCCGTGAATATTCGTCCACCAAGAAGAAATTAAATCTAGATATTTATTGCCTTTCTCATCATAAAGATATTCATTTTTTCCTTTTATAATCTTTATTTTTTCGTTAACTTGATTTTCTTTAGAAAATGGATGCCAAATCTTATAATTATTCATATATTTGTAAAAAATTATTTAACTATTTACTTAAAAATTCTTTCATTAAATCTGGTACCTCCTTTCTTAAAGATTCTATAGCTTTTATTTTTGCTTTTTCATAATCCATAGCTGACGTGTTTCTATTCAAGAATATTTTTTGAAATGTATTTCCTTTTTCAGAATTTGAGAACAGAATAGATATTCTGGATTCAATTGTAAAATAACTAAAAACTATGAATTCTTTAAAACTAGAATTAACTTTTATAATGATATTATTTTTAGAGTTATTTTTTGCTACATTGTAACCGTTTTCAGATAAAGCACTTGAAAGCAGATCTGTTATCTCTTGATTGTCCGAATCTATAAAAAAAGAAATATTCTCCATTATTCTATCAATATTCTTCTTAATATTTTCAACTTCTTCTAATTTATTAGTTGTGTCATATTTTAAATCTAGGCCATTTATTAAGGTTATTTGCTTTTGAAGATTTTGCATTTTATCTTTTATATCTTTTATATTTTTTATTTGTTTAATTTGATCTTTCTCTTTTATTAAAGAATTACGCATTATTTCTAAATCTTGCATTATAGAATCTATTTTATTGGAAGTTTGAACTGTTAATATGTTTCTATCTATAGAAAGCATTACGTAATAAATTCCGTCTTTTGATTCTTGTTTTTCCGACCTATAGTTTGTAATAAGTATATCATTGCTTTTAATTTGAAGATTGCTATTTGTAATCTCCATATTTAAGCCGGATGAATTTTCATACACATTATTGTTAAAATCTGAAGAAATATTCACTTGAATTTGTGAAGATATATCATTTAATGCATTTTTTCTTGCATCTTCAAAATTATAGTTGGAAACTCCAATTCCGTATATTATATCATTTGAGATTGGAGGGTTCATAAACCAGTCCGGTTTTTTATTAGCACAAGAAATCAAAATAGAAACAAAAACCAAATAAATTATTCTAATTGTCAGTGCATTCATAATCAATCTATATGTTTCAATATAAAATCTATATCCAAATTTCCGCTGTAAAGGCAATATTTATTTTGTTCTTTATGTTTATATTCTTTTAATTTTAATGATGCTCCTGACTTTCTGGCAATAAATAAACCAGATTCAATTTGAAGTTCAGAGCCTATATCGAGATCTAGAAAATAATCAAATTTACCACAAGCTAACATAACCAAACCTAAATTTGAATTATTGCAGATGAAAGAGTTTTTATCAAGTAGATATCTGAAATTTCTTGTACTGAAAATTCTATTTGATTCTTTTTTATTGAAATTAGAATTATTTTTTTTCATAGAAATATTATTTAACATTAAAGAGAAATCATCATCTGAAAAAAACATTTCATTTTGAATTGGCAGGAAAATTATAGCACTTTTTGTTTTGTATTCTGACGTTTTATTTTCAAAATTCTGAATTGCTGCTGAAACTGAAAACATAGATATTCCATTTTCAAAAAGAGAAAAGCCGTCTACGATATTTAGTATAATTCTAAATTCTGAATTTTTTTCTGGGTTTAAAGTAGAACCGTTAACAACAAATGAGAAAAAAGGGAAAATTTTTAATAAATCTCCGTATATTAATTCTGAAGTTTTTTTAATTGAAGAGTTGATAAATTTATTTAGGTTCAAGCTGTTACCGGATATTAAACTGTTAATTTCAATATAATCTCTTGTTAAAATTGTTGAATGTTTTCTTATGATTTCAGCAATTATTTTTCTCATATTAGAAATTGTTTATATTTAAAATATTATCCTCTTGCTCTATTTCTTTTAATTTATTAACAGCATAACTATTTAATTCTCTTGTAAGTTTTAGAATTTCAGATTCTGAAATATATAAATCTTCTGTAAAATCATCTTTAACATCGATGAATTCTTTTTCGCCAAATTTTTTTAAAGGAATAAAAGAAGATGTCATATTTCTTAATGAAGATATTTATTGAAAATGATAATTGTCAAGTATATATTTATTAAATAAGCTATTTCTCCAATGCTAAATTTATTTTTTTTATTTTAAAATTAAAAATCTTTGACAATTATTTTTTTAATATCTAATTTTTGAAAAAATTATGTTGAAATTATTTTACTCTTTGTTTTTGTTTATTTTTATTAATTCACATTCTTATTCAGATGGATATGTTGTTGACACAACTAAAGCAGGATTTATCACATTAAAAAGCTGTTTAAATGCAACAACACAAGATATAGACACAACGATAACCTGCCCGAATAGAACTTCTTGTCAATTTATCGCTTCTTCAAGAGACGAAGGAACCCCTGTGGCAATTTGTGCTACAGATGGTATAGATTATTGTAGAAATGATTCAGATTGCTCTAGTTTAGGTAAGCCAAATTGTGTTATCGCTTCAAGTACTATGGTTCCATTATCAAGTTTGAAAGCTCAAGGAATTTTAGATCCTTCTCAAGTTGGAATTTGTTTAGCTTTAGGTGGAAGTAGCGAGGATAACGTTTTAGGAGACGCTTTATGTAAAGGGATAAGTATAGTAACAGGTAAAGCAGGAAGAGGGTTTATAGCGGTTATGATTATTGTTATTGGTTTGTTGTTTTTTACTGGTAAAATTTCTTGGAATATGGTTTTATCTGTCGGGTTAGGTACTGGTGCAATTTTTGGTGCTCCGGCTGTAGTTGGTTTAATAACTGGAAAACCTTTTAGCTGTAGAATTGCTAGATAATTCTTATGTTAAAAGAAAATAATCATTTATTTTCTTTGAGACATAGCTGTGCTCATCTTTTAGCAAATGCAATAAAACAATTGTATCAAAGTCAAGTTCAAATAATTATTGGCCCTGTTGTAGAAAATGGTTTTTATTATGACTTATTTTTTAATAACAGTAAGACTTTAAATGAAAATGATTTAGATGTTATTCAGAATAAAATGCATGAAATATCAAAAAAAAACTTGTATCTAGAAAGAATAGTTTGGACTAGAGATAAAGCAATTAATTATTTCAAAGAAATTGGTGAATTGTATAAAGTGAAGATAATAGAGAAAATACCACAAAATGAAGAAATAACCGTTTATAAACAAGGTGAATTTATAGATCTTTGTAGAGGACCTCATATAAAAAACACAGAAGAAATAAAACATTTTAAATTAACAAAGGTTTCAGGCTCTTATTGGGAAGGTAATTCGAAAAATGAGAAATTTCAAAGAATTTACGGTCTTGCATTCGAAACAGAAGAAGATTTGAAGAGTTATTTAGATTTTCTAGAAGAAGTTGAAAAAATAGATCATAGAAAATTAGGCCCTAAATTGCAACTCTTTAAACAATTAGATTATGCACCAGGTGATGTCTTTTGGCTTACAAATGGTTTGTTTTTATATAATAAATTAAAAGAGATTATTTCAGAAGAATTAAAAGATGATTATCAGGAGGTTTTAACTCCTCAACTCGTGAACAAAAGACTGTGGGAGATTTCAGGGCATTGGGAAAAGTACAAAGAAAATATGTTCATTTCAAATATAGACAAAGAAGAATCTGAATTTGCCTTAAAACCAATGAGTTGCCCTTGTCATATGGAAATTTTTAAAAGTGAAATTAGAAGCTATAAGGATTTACCTTTAAGATATGCAGAATTTGGAAAATGTCACAGATATGAGCCAAAGGGTGCTCTTTATGGATTAATGAGGGTTAGGGCTTTTTGCCAAGATGACGGGCATATTTTTTGTACAGAAGAGCAAATAGAATCAGAGACAATAAAATTCTACGAATCTCTTAAGAGAACTTATGAAAGATTTAACTTTAAAGAAATTCTTATTAAAGCTTCAACAAGGCCAAAAATATCAGCAGGAACGGATGAAAATTGGAAGAAGGCCGAACTCTCATTGTTTAAAGCTCTTTCAAAAAATAATATTAAATATGAAATTCAGGAAGGAGAGGGTGCTTTTTACGGGCCTAAATTAGATTTTCAACTTAAAGATTGTTTAGGTAGAATTTGGCAATGTGGCACTTTTCAAGTAGATTTTATTTTACCTGAAAGACTTGAGGTTTTATACACAGATAAAGACGGTAAAAGAAAGACACCAGTTGTTTTACATAGAGCAATTTTAGGTTCGATTGAAAGATTTATAGGAATCTTAATAGAAAATTACAAAGGTAGATTTCCGGACTGGTTGAACCCCGTTCAAGCTGTGGTTTTAGGTGTGAGTAATAAATTTGATTCTTACGTTCAAAAAAAATACGAAGAATTAAAGAAAGAAGGAGTAAGAGTCGTGATGGACATTTCTAAAGAAAGGCTTGGTTCTAAAATTAGAAAATATAAAACAATGGGAATTAGCGAAGAAAATATTATAGTTATAGGAGAAAAAGAAATTCAATAATTAAAGCTATTTTTATTGTATTTCTATTATTCTTTTATATGAATTGCATTTATTTTTCTTTCCACAAAAATTACTGCGAGTCATTATATTTATTATCAAGACAGAAAATATCATTAAGCAAACAATTAAAATTTTTATACATTCATGAATTTCTGAAATATTAGTAAAAAATAAATTATAAAATAACAAAGCAAACCAAAAAATAAATATGATGAAATTAATCAATATATTTATTTTTGAAACAGACCAAGGATAAGCGTCAAAGATATTATACCAATGGCTTTTAATATTTTGTAGTTGTTCGCTGTGAAGTTTAATTTGTTCATCTTGTTCTAGTTGATCTATTTTATATTCATAATTTTCTTGCCAAAATTTAGAACCTCTGCTAGATAAATACCAAATAAATGAAGTTAAAATACCTAAACAAATTATAATTATTTTTTCGAATACACTTTTGTTAGGTTCTATATGTATATATGCTGTAAATAAAGCACCGACTAATATTGCAAAATAGTGGGTTCGCTTCCAAGATAATTCTATTTCAAAATTTCTAATTTCCCAAGCTTGTTTAAGTTCATCTTTCATAGTCTTATGAAGTAAGTAATTGAAAATTATTTAATTGATTTTATTGTCAAGTAATTTATAGCTGATTACTATGCTTTTAATATTTTTTTTATCATTTATTTTTTCTGAACTTAAATCATATTCCGTTATAAGAAACCTTGAAATAATAAATAAGAATTTTATCTTAACTAAAAATATCTTAGTATCAGATTCTCATAAAGAATTAGAATTAAAAAATGAAACACCTATTAAATTAATAAGAACTTTTATAATTGATAATGAAATATATTATTTAATAATTAATAGAAGTACATTAGACGCCTATATCGTTAGAGAGAATATTGTTCTTCATAATTCTAAAGAAGATAAAAATAAGAATACAAAATTAGATCTAATGCTTCAGAAATACAAAGAAAAACCTTTAAAATTTAGAGAGAGTAACAATACAAAAAATGATAAGATGCAATTTTTTTTAACAATAGACATGTGTCCGTCTTCTAAAAATTACTACGACGATGACATTCTTTATGATTGGCTAAAGAATATATCCAAGGAAGATAAAATAAAAATCCCATTAGGTATTTCAATCACTAAATCTTGGGCTGAAAAACATAAAAAAGGTTTTGATAAAATAAGAAATACAAAAGAATTTAATATTAGTTGGATTAATCACTCAAGTACTCATCCTTTAAGTTCCAAAGAAGGCATTAAAAACTATCTTTTTATGACAGACAAAAATGTGAATTTTGAAAAAGAAATACTAGATCTAGAAGAATTTCTATTAAATAAAGGTGAAATACCTTCTATTTTCTTTAGATTTCCTGGTTTGATCTATAATCAAGAATTATTATGCAAATTAAATAAGATGTCTTTAATTGCTCTTGATTCAGATACTTGGATTAACAAAGAAGAACATTTGAAAAACAATTCAATAGTTTTAATTCATGGAAATGGAAATGAAAGAGACGGAATATATAAGTTCAAAAAAGAATATTCTATATTAAAGAAAAACAAACAAATTGATAAATTAAGTTTTTTTAATATAAAAGATCTATAATTTTTTTAAATTGGGAATTTATCATTAATATTATAGTAAATAGATAGACCAGTTTTTCTGTTTTTAATTTCATATTTCTGCTCTAAAAAATTCTTTTTTCCTATTATTATTTGCTTTGGAACCCCTATTAAGTCGGCCGTGTTTAATTTTTCACCCACAGTATTTTCACTATCATCATAAAGAACTTCAAGACCTTTTTCTGTTAATTCTTTATACATTCTTTCTGAAAAATCAGACATTTCTTTATTTTTCTGATCAAGATTTATCAATAAATAATCAAAAGGAGAAACAGATTCAGGCCAGATTATTCCTTTTTCGTCATTTGAAAACTCAACAATACCCGCAAGAACTCTACTAACGCCAATTCCAAAAGTGCACATTTCAGGGTTAATTAATTCTCCTTTTAAATTTTGAATCTCAACTCTCATTTTTTCTGTGTATTTTTTACCTAAATAAAATATTTGACCAACTTCTATTCCTTTTTTATTTTCAAAATTTAAAATGTTTTCATCTTGTTTCATTTTTTCCTCTGTGAAAGCTCTAATTTTCAATATTTCTTCAAAAGATAATGCAGAATAATCAAAGTCTTTTAGATTTTTATCATAAAAAACTTTAGTTTCTCCGTATTCTGCTAATATATGAAATTCATGACTTAAATCTCCTCCTATTTCACCTGTATCTGCAAGCATTGGAATAACTTTAACCCCAATATCTTTGAAGATATTCAGATAAACTTTATACATTTCATAATAATGTTTCTCCGCATCTGTTTTATTTAAATGAAAAGAATAAGAATCCATCATTAAAAATTCACGACATCTCATTAAACCGTAACGAGGTCTTATTTCATCTCTAAATTTCCAATTTATTTGGTATAAATTTACTGGTAAATTTCTATAACTTTTAATATGTTGCTTAAATAAATCAACAACAACCTCTTCGTTTGTTGGGCTATATAATAATTCATTATTATTTCTATCTTTAATTTTTAAAGTCTCATCTCCATAAGTTCTTTCTGTGATTTTCCATAGATTTGAATCTTGGATTGTTGGCATAATAATTCTCATTGCTCCAATTTTATTGAGATTTTTCTCTATAATATTTTCTATTTTTCTTAAAACTTTCTGCCCGATAGGAAGAAAAGTATATATACCAGAAAGATTTTGTCTTATAAAACCACCCTTAACTAAAAGTTTATGAGAGATACAAGTTGCTTCAGAGGTTAAATTTTTAGATATAGGTAAATAATATCTACTTAACCTCATTTAATTTTATGTAATGTTTATTATTTTTGTAATTCTTTCATTCTTTTACCAAGAACAGAAACAGCAAATATCCAAAGACAAGCAACAAGAATAAAGAAGCCAAATGTATAAGGAGCTATTGTAGATGCGGAAGTAGCGCCAGTAATAATTATTAAAGTACTTTGAATAAAAGCACCTCCTGACTTTCCTAATCTTCCCCCTAAAACTTCAACAGCTGGTTTACCTTTACCTTTAATTTCTGAGTCCAAAGGAATATAAGCCATTTCTTTTGTTGAATCGAAAAGAGAATATTTTACAACTTTAGTTGCAATGACTATAAAAAAGCCAGTCATTACTGCTACATAAACTGGATTAGATATTAAAGTTCCAACAAGACCTCTTGATAAAATACAAACATAAAATATAACACCTCCAATCAACATAATTGCAGGAGTGATAACCGCAGCTGCTTTCCAGCTTAATTTTCTAAGTATTCCAGTTCCAGCAACAAGACCAAAAACAACCGAAGAAATACCGGTCCATTGTGAATATCTATTCATAAAAGCATTCAATGCAGCTGTATCTTTAGCGAAATATAATTTAACTTGTTCTTTCCATTGAACTTCAACTAAATTAACAGTAACACCGTAAGCAATAACAAGCATAGCTATTAACTGTAAATGTTTTGAATTTGCTAATATTTTAAAGCTATCCATAATACCAGGTTTTGCTTTCTTTTCTTTCTTTTCAGTAGATTCAATTTTCTCTTCAGAGTGTGTAACGTTTACATATCTATAAAGCAGCATACAAACAATTCCATAAAAGGCAACAGATATTAATTGACCTTTCAAAGAATAATACCATCTATCTGCTGTGGTTTCAAATAACTCATAACCTCTTTCGGTTAAAAAAGAAGACCATTTACCACATAAAACTAAAGAAAAATTACCTAAAATTATAAATAAAGGATAAAATCTTTTAGAAAGTTCCATTTTTATTATTTGGTTTGCGAATTGCCAGAAAAGTGTAGATAAAGCTAAACTTCCCCAAATTTCAGACAAAACATAAAATAAAGAGAAAGACCAATATGCATATATATCTATAATGTTTGATAGTCTAGGATAATTTAATTTTAATATTGAGATACTTTGAACTGAAGGATGTATTAATTCAACATTGGGATATAAAATAAAAGCGAAAGAAAGAAAAAAAAGAACAAAAAATGAAACGATTGCATAAAAAGTTTTCTCTCTACCTAGTGAGTTTAACATCTTAGAGTATATCATAACAGTAAATAAAGCAGCAGGAGTGACGATATATAATTTTAAGAATGTTAATATACCTGCACTTCCTGTAGCGTTTATCACTAAAGTATCTTTCATATTTCTTAAAATGGTATAATTATACAACACTCCAAATATGATGCCCGCCATAGGGAAAAACAGTTTGAATTCTGATCTTTCTATTGGAAAAATAGCACTTTTTAACTTTGCAAACATAAATTTTTTTAAACAAGTAAATTAAAAATTTTAATTGTCAAATAATTATTAAATTCTTCCAGCTTTTTTCAAGACAAAAACAACTAAATATAATAAACTATTTTTTTTGAGAGCTTCTTTCTTGTAAAATAGAAAATTAAAAAAGCAAACAATAACCAAATAAACATAGCAAAATGAAAAATTAAAGAAGGTAATTTACCAGAATATAAAATATCATTTATTGACTGTATCAATATAAAATAAGGATTAAAATACATCAAATACTCTTGAACTAATTTAGACGGAAGCATATTTACTGGGTAATTTATAGGTGTAATCCACATTAAAATTATATTTCCAAGCTCTATTAAATATGATAAATCGTTAACGTAAATATAAAGAATAGAAATTGAATAACATATAAAAAATAAAAAAAGTAAAATATATAAAAAATAAAAAGGAGACATCAAATAATATATATTAAATACTAATTTGCCATTAAATATAGAAAATAAAATGACAGAAATTAGTATAGTTACAAAATATACATAAAATTGCTGAAGAATATCTGCAAAAACAAGAATTTCTTTACTGAAATTTACCTTTTTTAATAATGATCCTCTTGACTCTATAGACTTCAATGAAATTGATATTGAGCTAGATATAAATATAAATAACGTTAAATTGCAAGCAAGAAATAAAAAATAATTTTCTATATTTATATTTATAACTCTTGTAAAAATTAAGCAAAAGATTAAAACTTGTACGATAGTTCTTAATGACATCCAAAATTTACCTAGAAAAGCTCTTCCGTATATTACTTTTATATTATAAGAAACTATATTTATAATAATTTGAAAGTTTGTTAATAATTTATTAAACATATATTTTTTTATTCATTTGTTTTGTGGTAGATTTCTAAAATTTTAGACGTATCTCCTTTTTCTATTATTCTTCCTTTTTCTATTAAAATTGATTCTTTGCATAATTTTAAGACTTCTTCTGGGTTGTGGCTAATAAATACACCTATTTCAATTTCTTTCCATTTTTTTGTCATTTCAGAATATGCTTTTTTTATAAAATACTCATCTCCTGTTGCAAAAACCTCATCCATTAAAACGATGTTTCCTTCTTGAAAGAAACTTGCAGCAAAAAGCAATCTAGCTTTCATTCCAGAAGAATATGTATAAAAAGGCATATCGATTTGATTATCATTAAATTCTATGAAATCTATAATTTTAAGCTCTAATTCTTTTGTGTATTGAATGTAATTATTATTATATATAAACCCTAATTTTATATTATCTCTACCAGTAAGAACATGATTGAAGCCTATATATTGATCTATCATAGCTAGAACTTTCCCTCTAATTTCTACATTTCCATCTTTTGGAGGATAAACGCCAGTCATTAATCTTAATAATGTACTTTTTCCACTTCCATTTCTTCCTATAATACCAATTTTATCTCCTGTTTTTAAATGAAGAGATATATCGTGAAGGACTCTTATTTCTACATTATAATTTTTCTGTTTATGTAAAAAAATATTTCTTAAACTTGAAGCTCTTTTTTCTAAATCTATAACGTCTAAATTTACATTTTGAATAATGATTTCACTGTTCATAAATAAAAATGAATAACATTCTTTATTTTTTTAAAAGTAAAGAATAAAATTAGTTAGTTGAATTTTATTTATAAGATGTAAATAATCAAAAAAATATGTTTTTTTGGCAATATATCATTACAGGTTCTTGGTCTATCAAATTTATATTGATTATCACTCTTATATGTTTTTCTATGCTTATTTCTATATTTTTTATATCAAAAAATAAATTAGATATCTTTAAAAGTTATCATATTTCTTTTGAGAGAAGTTTTTGGTCTGGTGTTGTTTTAGAGGAATTATACTTGAATTTAAAAAAAAACAATCAATTGAATCATCCAACTGGAATGCTTTTTACAGTAATTATGGAGGAGTGGATTCAGACTATTAATAATAAATCTAATGACATAAATTATTCTATTAAAAGAATTGAGATTGCAACAGAAAAGGGTTTAAAAAAAATTGAATCTTACATTAAAAATGAACTAAATTTTATTAGTATATTTAGCATTATTATACTTGGGCTTTCTAGTTTTTCTTTGTTGTTTCAAATTTCTGATTTATTTTTAAATATTGGTCAAACAGGAATTATGAATATTGAGAGTATAGTCACTTTTATTGGCTCTTCTTATATTCTTTTTTCAACATTGTTGCTTTGTTCTTTTTTATGCTTCTTGGGTTATATTTTTCTTTCCAAAAAAAGTGAAGATCTAATTTTAAATATAGATGAATTTTCTAAAGATTTGTCTATAATTTTATCAAGAGAAATGGAAAAAAATAAACAATATATAGAAAACAATCAAAATAAAGTAAAGTTTCAAGATGATTCACAGCAGAATATTGAAGATAACTTAACAGAAGATAAAGATGATGAAATATAAAAAATACTTTGGGTATATATTTGCTTTGATATTTTCTTTGTCTGTTGTTTTTTCTATTGCTATTTTTATTTTTTTAACAAAAATAAAACAAAATAAAGGTTTAAACTTATATTTACCTGAAAGCGATTCTTATATTTTCAAAGACATAGAGCAACAGAAAGGAATAACAATACAAGTTGATGAAGATGTAAAAATGTATATTGATTCTGAAGAAATAAATTCATTGGAAATTCTCAATATTTTAAAGCAAAAAACCCAAAATAAAGAGGACAATATTTATTTAGAAATTAATGAAAATATTAACTATAAAAATATCATAAGTTTAGTGGATTTATTGAAGAATGAAGGATATATTAATATTACCTTAATAACAAATTAGAAAATAAAAGAATATGAGAAATAAGATTTGGTTTTTTATTAAAAAATATAAATTGGGTTTTATGATTGTATTTGGAATAATAGGGAATTTAATATTAACGAAAAGTTCAGGATATATAGATTACAAAACAGAAAGAAAAAAAAATTTTGTTAAATATCAAGATAAAGCAATTATCTTTTTAAAGAAAAAAGACATTGAGCGACATATTTAGTTATATTATTTTTTAATTATCAGATTAATTTTCTGTATTAACTTGACTTCAATTTAATTTCCGTTAAAATACTCTTGTTATGAGCAAAGTTTTATTATCTTCTATAGTATATTTATTTTTATTTAATAATTTATATGCGTCAAAAATTGTAGATGAATATAATATAAATGCTAATTTTTTTTGTGTTGATGGAAAATGTAAAGAAAAGAAAGATGATACTTGTCAAGATTCGAAATGCTTGAACAATAAAAGATTGCTTATTGCAAAATACAAAGAGAAAGAATTGACTAAAGTTGAAGAAGATAAAGAAAAAAAGGAAGATTCTCAAATAATTCAAGAAAAAGAAGAAGAACCGAATACATCTTTAAAAAAGGCAATTTTCGGCTTGAAAGATGATTTTTTGTATAAATATGATTTGAGTGGTGTTTATTTATCTGGGGCATTAATTATTAATCAAAAATATGACATTTCAGGAGCAAGATTTTATAAAGGTTATGATGTAAATGCTGGTTATTTCCCTCAAAATACAATTCCACTTGGTTTTAATATCTCTTTCGGCTTTAATAAAGCTCTTCCTTATAATATATTTTTAGGAGCTGAATTCTTCTATATGGAACCTGGGATTAAGACCTTATCAAAATGGAATGTAGGTGGTGTTGTGGCAAATGGATCAATTTATTCAAATCAAGTTGATATAAACTCAACAACATCTATACAAAGGTCTCTTGGTTTTAAAATTAAAGTAGGTCTTCATTTTTGGAGAATTGGAGTATACGGAATATTAGGTTACAGCTATAATATGATTTCAGATTTGAGTTACGGTTTAAATGTAAGTTTTAGTGATTCTTCTCAAGTAGGAGCGAGTGGTTTTGTGTACGGCGCAGGGTTAGAATTCTATGTAACGAATGCATTTTTCTTTAAATTTGAATATTTTGAGAATATATTTTCCTATAAGAATACATTTAACTCGATATACGTAGTGAATGCAAACGGATTAGTTACTGGTAATAAATTGAAATTAGACAATTCAATTAGAATAGGTACACTTTTAATTGGATTTGGTTTCAAATTTACAATATAATAATAATGAGGATATTCAAATTTATTATTTTGATTAATTTTCTTTTATTTTATAATCAAAAATTACAAGCAAATCTAAATTACAAAGCAATAAATGAAATTGAAAAAATAATTAAAAATAAAGGAATAAAAGAGCCAGAATGGGCAGAACTTACAGAGGATATTGCTAGATTGATGATTGCTTCTATTGATAAATACTCTGTTTTTATGAATAAAGAAGAATATGAAAATCTACAGAAATTAATGCTTAAATCTTTTACAGGAATAGGAGTTGTTATTCAAAAAAGAGAAAATAAAATAAAGATTGTTGAGGTTTTGGAAAATTCACCAGCAGAAAAAGCTCAATTAAAAATAGGAGATAGTATCCTTTCTATAAATCAGAATAGAAATTTAAAAGAAATGAACTTACAAGAGGTATCAAAATTAATAAAAGGAGAGATCGATTTGGTTGTTAATTTAGAAATCGAAAGAAATAAGAAAATATATAAATATAGAATTAAAAGAGAAGATGTAAAGATAAAATCTGTTAAATCTAAAATAATTAGGAAAACTTTAATATTGCAAATCGTAACATTCAATAATAAAACAGCAGAAGAAATAAAGGATATTTTATTTAATCAAAATATAAATTATAAAAATATTATAATAGATTTAAGAAATAATCATGGAGGTTTGCTTTATTCTGCGATTGATGTTGCGGATATTTTTTTAAAAGAAAATCAACTTATAACAAAGATAACAGATAAGAAAGAAGAGATTATTAAAGAGTATTTTTCAACAAAGAAAGATAAAGATTTTATTGTTGGAAAGGATATTTATTTGTTGATAAACGAGGAATCAGCTTCTGCTGCAGAAATATTAACAGCGGCTTTAAAAGATAATAACATTGCTAATGTATACGGAAATAGGAGTTTCGGCAAAGCTACAGTTCAAGAATTAATTGAATTAGATTATATGCCTAATTGTTATATTAAAATAACAACAGCAAAATACAAAACCCCAAAAGGAAAAGATATTAATACCAAAGGAATAGAGCCTGATTTAGAAATGAGAAACATAAAATACGAAGATTTTATAAGAGGAATAATAGAAAATAAATAAAAGAAAAATCTAACTAAATATCCGAATCTTCTTCCTGATTATAAATTGAAGTTTCTATTTGGTTTTTCTCTTTATCTTTTCTTTCTTGAACTTCTACGCAGTAGTCAGTTGTTGGCCTAGCTTTTAATCTTCTTAAACCTATATTTTCTTGACTTTCCAAGCATAAACCATAATTTCCATCTTCTATTCTTTTTATGCTTAATCTGATCTTTCTTGCCAAAAAACTACTTCTCTCTTTTATTCTTGCTTCATCGTAAAGAGCATCCTGCACGCTTGCAGAGTCAATTTCGTCTGCTATATAAAAAGAAGGATCTACACTTTTAAAAGAAGAGGAGTCAACTTCTTTCATTGCTGTAAGTTGTTTCTCTAGCATTAATTTAAAATAAGCAAGATGCTCATCTTTCATATAAGGTTCTGGATCTTGAATCGGATCGTAATCTTCTGCAATTCTTATAATTTTGCTTTTTATTTTTACTTCTAACATAAGTAATTTTATTTATTATAAATAACCTAAATGAGAGTAAAGAAATAAAAATCAAGAAATTCTTGTTTTTTATAATTTTAGTTTTTATGCTATTTTTTAAAAATGTAATTTTTGTAAAATGTTTAGTAAAAAAAATACAATAGAAAACAAAGAGGCTATACAAAGAATAAGGTCTAAAATGTCTGATAATCTTCAATCTGATAAGGTTACAGAGCAATCTTTCGAAGAGATGTTTCTTGAAAATGAAGATAAAACAGTAAAACAATATAACTATACACCTCAAGATTCAAAGCAAGATTCAAATGATGAAATATTAGATCAAGAAGATGATTTAGAGCTTGAGAATAATGATGAAGATGTAAAAAACGCAACATCTAATAAAGAGAATGATGAAGACGAATTAATGGAAGAAGATAATCTTGAAGAAAGTTCAGACGAAATTGGGGATGATTCACAAATTGATAGCGAAATTGATAATCAAAGTAAAGAGGAATTAAACGCAACATTTAATAAAGAGAGTGATGAGAGTGATGAAGATGAATTAATGGAAGAAGAAGTTAATAAACAACAAAATAAATTATATTCCTATAATGAAAATAATTCAGAGATTGCAGATAATGATAGTGAAATCAAACTAAAGAATCATTCAAAAACAGAGGAAAACATTAAAAGACTTCTAGAGGTTGTTAAGAGAAAACAGATCGAAAGAAAGAACTCTCAAGATATTTCAAAGATGACTGTTGAGTCTTTAGTGATTTCAACTTTAGAATCTAAAATAGATAATGTTTTAAAAACGAACTTTCCTAATCTAAATATTGATATTCAGTATATTATTGAAAAGAAAATTGAGCAAATAGTAGAAAGAGAGATTAAGAAAATAATATCTGATGTTGAGTGATGTTTAGAAATTTAAAAGAAAAACTTGCAATTAATTTTTTTATCATTCAGATATTTCCAATATAGTTTTTGTGTCTATGCCTAAATTGAAATTGAAAAAAATAAAACAAAAAACAAACAGAGCTTCTAGCAAGAGATTTAGGTTGTTAGGAAATGGAGATAAATTGAAATGTGACAAGAAATGCTTTCAACACAGTATGATTAAAAGATCCAGCAACAAGACAAATGGTAGAGAAATTTTGGACGAAACAAACACAAAAAATATATTAAAGTACCATAATTTGCATCAAACACATTAAAATATGCCTAGAGTAAAACGTTCAGTCCCTTCAAGAAATTACAGAAAAAAGATATTAAAGCTTCATGCCAAAGGTATGAGAGGAAGAAGTAAAAATTGCTTCTCCGTTGCTATACAAAAAATAGAAAAAGGTTTAGGTTACGCTTATAGAGATAGAAAAGTTAAAAAAAGAGACTTTAGATCTATTTGGATAGTTAGAATAAATGCAGCTTTAAGGGAAATAGGTCTTAAATATTCTCAATTTATACATATGTCAAAAGATTTAGAGGTAAACAGAAAAATGTTATCTTACCTAGCAACTGACAAGCCTGATTTATTTAAAAAACTTGTTTTACAAATATCTCAAGAAAAAAATAAAGATAAAATTTAACTGTCTTAATATAAATATTTTTATATAAATAAATGGATTATTTTAAAGATGCAAAAGTTTGGTATCATGATATATATATATCATCTTATTATACGAGGTTTTTTTATTTTTTTATTTTTGTTTTAAATGTTCTAAATTTATCTATAAGTTTTCAATTAAAAAATAATTATAATTCGGGAGTAGAAAAACTTTACATTATAGCAAAAATAGATTATAACAGAGATGAAACTTTAGAGATAAAAGATAATATATACAAAACAAGAGAAATGAATATAGCTAATTTTGCAATAAAAAATTACGTAGAAGACATTGAATCTTTGCAATATAATACATCGGACGACTTGGATAATGTATTGATAAAAAAAATGCATAAATTAAATAATATTTTTACAAAAGATTTATTCAGAGAATATTCTGATTTCAATAATAAAGATCTAAATGCAGATATCGAGTACATAAAAAAAGGTATGCAAAAAATTGCAAATTTGCAAGAAATTGTTTTTTGTGATAAAAACGGCAAAGATATAACCGCAAATATTTCATATAAATTATTCAATATAACGAATATAGATAATATAAAGATAAAACTTGCTATATACGACGAGATAACAGGCGAAGAGTCTTTATATGAAGTATTTTTGAGATATGATATTTTATTACCTGATAAAAAAGATGACCCTGTATCTTTTAAGATAAAAGAATATAAAAAACAACCTATATAATTTTATGAAAAAGATATTAATATCAATTTTGATAGCTGTATTAATTTTTATTTTTTGTATTAGATTTAGATCTTTTGACTTTATTAATCAGAAGATTAATCGAAAAATTAATACAAAATTAAAATTAACAAAAAATATTAATTCTAGATTTTATTTTGATATATTTTCTTTTAGTTTTGTTTCAATTGATGAAATTGATTTAGAGAATGATCTAATTGATCTATCAGTAAAGGAAATTCAAATAAACCCAATAATAAAAAATATAAAATTCAAAGATTTTGAACTTAAGACAAAAATAAATATAAAATCAGAAGATGTAAATGATAAGAATAAATTTTTTATATTAGATGAGATAAAAAAAATAATCAGAATAACGGACTATAATTTAATGTTTAGAAATGGAACGTTCCAAGATTTGAATATTGATAAATTAAATATTCTTACAGAAAAAGAACCTAAAATTATTATTGAGAGCTATATAAGAAATGAAAATATAAAAGTAGAATTTGTATTTGAAAGAATTTTAGATAATTTAACTTTAAATGTATTTTCTGTAAATAGCGAATTAGGAAACATAATTTATAAAAAAAGCAACAGTGTGAATAATTATTTATTAAATTTAAGTACAGATAATTTAAAATCTTTTCTACACTTTATAGGGTTAGATATAAAGACATTTGATGTTCCTATTGATGTAGACTTAAATATTAATAATCTTGAAAAAGAGATATACCTAAATGGTTTAATTAGGATTAATAAAGAAGAAAATAACATTATAAAAATCAAGACAAATATCACTCCGGATTATAAAAATTACTCTATAAATATTCATTCTGAAAAAGGAATAGACTTAAGAAATAAAAGTAAAAAAAATGAGTTAATCTCTGATCAAAATAAAAATACTGAAAGCTTTATTTTTATTTTGAGAAATATATTGCAATATCTCTATCAACGTTATAATATATCTATAGAGGGCGATATAAAAGAAGTTCAAACCGATCAATTTATTGTCGATAAATTCATTTTTAATACATTTATTTTGGATAATAAAATAGAAATTAAAGACCTAGAATTAAATGTTAAAGATAATTTCAATTTATTAGTTCAAGATAATTTATTTGTTTTAGATGTAAATTCACAAAATAAAGATATATTTGATCTTATGTTTTTAAGGAATGATATAAAGGAACTTCAATTAACTGGAAATATAAATAAAGATATTGAAAATTTAAAGATCCAAGCAGGTGAGATTACTATAAATGAAGATAAAATTCTAGTTAATGAAATTTCAAGAAAGAAGATTGATTTAGAGCTTCATAAATTAGATATAGATCAAATTTTTGAAATCAAAAATAATATATTTGATAATAAATCAGTTTTAGAAACCTTAAAAAATATAAATTCATTTAAAAAATTAGAACTTAATATAAATATATTAGATTCTACTATTTTAGATTTTGGAATTAATAAATTAAACTTAAATTTAATGAATACAGATCAAGATTCGAAAATTTTGATTAACGGAAAGACTGATATTTTTGAAGGAGGTTTAAATATAACAAATAATATTCAATATGATAAAATCAATGACAAAGGAAATCTAAATGTAATTTCAAATATAGATTATTTAGATTTTGATTTAATGATATTTAATCTTAAAAATATAATCAAAGATGAAACTAAAATTCCTTTATTTACAAGTATTGACGGAATTTTAGATCTTAAGATCAATAAATTAAAAATTAAAGATAAAAATCTACGAAATATAACAGTATCAGGTAAAATAAATAACGGAATAATAAACTTTTCGGGGCAAGATGATAAAAACATTATATCTTTTAACTCTACATTAAATTTATTTTCAGACAGCTCTAAAATAGATATAGGCTTTAGTTTTAATGCTTTCCAATTAAGTGATATTTTTAATAATATTTGCACTAATTTAAAAAATTATACAGATGGATATATTAGTTTTAACGGTAGATTTTACTCATACGGCGCTTCGTTTGGCGAAATTTATTCTAACGCGGTAAGTAAAGGAAATGTTGTGTTGCAAAATACAAAGATAAAAGATTTCGATATAATATCTACAGGTTACGAGGTACTCTACAGAAAGAATATAAATTTAGAAAGATCTTTGAAAACAAATAAAGGAGTGATTGAAAATACAAAAGGTTATTATAGGCTTGAAAACGGTAAAATATACGGAGATCTCTCTTTTTCTCAAGAGATATCAACCGGAAATGCAAGTTTTGAAATAGACTTAAGAAATAATTTCCTTAATAATATTAATGGAAATATTATTATTGCAACAAAAGATAGATTTTCAAAAAATCAATTAAATATGAAATTACCCTTCTTGATAAAAGGGTCTTGCTCTCTTTCAAATTCTTTTGATTTGAATATTGAATTAAAAGAACTTAAAGATTATATTTCAAAAATAAATGCAAAATAATTATTTAGTAAATTCTTTTATATTTTCTAATGAATTATAAAATTTTAATTCTAGATTTTGATAATTTTTTACTCTTTTTATCATATTAATTAATATCTCTTTACAGCCTATTTGAGTGAATTTTTTTACATTATTATTGTATGCAAAAGTAATAGATTGATACCATTTTACCTGACTTGTTATGTTTTCTATTAAATTTTTTTTAACATTAAAAGGGTTTATTGTCGGGTTGCTATCTTTATTCATAATGATTGGAATTGCGGGGGTTTTTATTTTTATCTCTTTTATATTTTCTTCAAATTTTATCTTTGCATTATTCATAAATTTTGAATGAAATGCACTTGAAACCGGAAGTGAGACAACTTTCTTAATATCAAATTCTGTTGCTTTTACTTTGAATTCTTCAAGTGCTGTTTTAGCTCCTGATATTACAATTTGTGAATCGCTATTAAAATTTGCAATTGATATATTATTTTTATTGCCAATTGACAAATTATTTATGCAGTTTGTTATTTTGATTTCTAAATCCTCTCCTAGAACACTCGCCATTCCTAGATCTTTCTCTTCTGTACTAGACATAACCTCGCTCCTAATCTTCAACAAATTAATTGCCTCTTCGAAATTGATAGCTTTTGCCGCAAATAAAGCAGTGTATTCTCCTAAAGAATGCCCTGCAACATATTTAAAATCTTGTATTTTTAAATCAAATTCTTTTTCTAAAACTATTAAAACTAAAGCGGATGCGAAAAATATAGAGATTTGCGAATTTTCTATTTTTTCTAGTTCATTTTCATTTTTTAAAATTGGAGTTAATTTTCTATTAATAATGTTTTCTGTTATGTCTAAATATTCTTTTAAATAAGTAAAGTTATTTAAAACATCTAGGCTCATTTCTTTAAATTGAGAGCCTTGCCCTGAAAATAATAACATTGACGACATGAAATATATTATATATTAGCTTCTTGAAATAAAATAACTAATTATTATAATAAAGGAGCCGACTGCTTGATAAATTGTAAATGACTCCCCTAAAAATAAATAAGATAAAACAGCAGAGAATATTATTTTTGAGAACTCTAAAGGTTGAATGCTCTTGACTGGTAATTTTCTATAAACAATACTTACTACATAATATTCTATAAAAAATGTAATACAGCATATAATTAAATAACCTATTGAAGATAGAGGTAAAGATTTAAAAGTAGGAAAGAATAAACCAGCAATAATCATAAAAATGATGTGAGACATATAATTCATTTCAGAAACAGAAGATTGTATTGATAGTTTTTTGTTTAAAATCGGTATGTAGCTTCTTAATATAATTGCGATTGTTGAAGCTAGATAGGCAAACGATAAAGTGTAATTTATTTTAGTTGATGTAATATGTTGTAATGATATTTTATTATATTGCATCACAATAATTCCTGTGAAGCCTACCAAAAGAGAAATCCACAGACTCTTATCTGTTTTTTCTTTTAGTAATCTGTTTGATAAAATAATTGCAAAAACAGGAGTAAGAAAAGAAAATGTTATTACTTCATTAATTGGAGCTGCTATTAAACCAAAATACCAAAGATATGCAGATATTGCAAATAAAGTATGTCTTGAAACTTGTAAAGACATAGCTTTTGCTTTAATTGGGTTGAATTTATCTTTTATCATAAAAGGGACTAAAAACAATGTTATAATTAATTCTCTAAAAAATAAAACCTGAATATGTGGAACTCCATATAACTTAACGGTTAATTTTGTTGTTATTATTGTCAAAGTCAAAGAGAAAACTCCAAATAAATAAAATCCGTAATATTTTAAACTTTCTTTATTCATAAATATTTATTTCTGATATTTATTTTTATTGTCAAAAGATTTCTATTAATTTTTTACTTTACAATAATTTTTTTTATTTATATTTAGTTTATTGATTATATTGCGGGCGTAACTCAGTTGGTAGAGTGCAACCTTGCCAAGGTTGATGTCGTGGGTTCGAGTCCCATCGCCCGCTCCAATAATTGGATGTTATTCTTTATAAAATTTATTAACTCTTTCTTTATTTTTTGTTTTAGATTTTTGAAATAATCTAATTGAAACTTCTTCTTTTTCTTATAACGTTAGATTCTATTAAATGATTATTCCGGAATAGTGATTTTCATGCCATTCATTTTTTGCTTAAAGAATACTTGGCAAGCTAATCGGGAATTTTTTTCAACTCCAAATATCATATCTAAAACATCATTTTCTTGATCACTTGATTCTTCTGTTAATTTAATGAATTCATCCTCTAAAATTATGTGACAAGAGCCACAAGTCGAAAAACCACCACAATTTCCGTGTAATTCTATGTTATTTTTTTGTGCTATTTCTAAAATAGAAGAACCCTCTTCCGCTTCAGCTATAAATTCCTTTCCAGTTTTTTTGAATATAATTTCCATATGAAATATCTTTACAATCAAAATATAAAAATCAATAATTTTATTAAAAGACAGCGATTAATTTTGCCGTAAAAGAATTTAGATGAAAATCGAAGCACTCTAAAATAAATTAATAGAATTATTATGCTTCCATATTTAATTAATTAATTATTAAAATCTAAACAATGACTAATCAAGAAAATCTTAAAAATGTAGAATTATTTAATTTCTTAATTAAAGAAGATTTCTATAGCTTTTTACTTAGATCTTTTGATGTTGTAAATCCTTCTGTTGAATTTGTGGAAAATTGGCATATAAATTTCATTTGCAATTTACTTGAAGATGTTTTTAGTAAAAAAATAAAAAGATTAATAATAAATATTCCGCCACGAAGCCTTAAATCGGTTATAGTTTCTGCTGCATTTCCTGCTTGGGTTTTAGGTAAAAGCCCAGAGAAAAGAATAATAGTTGCAAGTTACGGGCAATCAATAGGAATAAGGCACTCAAACGACTGTAGAAAAATTATGAGATCTAATTGGTATCAAGATATATTTCAAGAAAGTATTATCATTAAAGGGGAGAATGAAAAACATAAATTCACTACATCAGAAAACGGATATAGATTTACAACTTCGATAAATGGAACTTTAACAGGCGAGGGTGGTGATATTTTAATATTAGATGACCCTTGCAACCCTGTTAAAATTAATAGTAAAAAATATAGAAACTCTATTGTTGACTGGTATCAGAGTGTTTTTTCTTCAAGATTAAATAATAAGAAAGAAGGAGCTATCATTATCGTAATGCAGAGGCTTCATACTGAAGATTTAAGCGGTTTTTTATTAGAGAATTTTCCTGAAGATTGGTATCATTTAAAGATTGAAACAATAAATGAAGAAAATAAATTATTTTATAATAATAAAGTAGTTAAATTTACAAAAAAGAATCAATTGTCATTTTCAAAACAAGATACAATTGAATCAATCTTAAAATTAAAAAAAAATTTAGGAGAAAGAAATTTTCTAGCTCAATACCAACAAAACCCAAAACAAGGAGAATCAAAATTAATAAAAGAGAGCTGGATACAATATTATAAGAAAGACGAAATAAGTCTAAAAAAGCCCGAGATCTATATATCGGTTGATTGCGCTAGTTCAATTTCTAAATCAGCAGATTTTACTGCAATTGCAATAATTTACGTAGAAGAAGGTAAATTTTATTTAAAAGATATGATTTGTAAAAGAATGGAATATTCAGATACAAAAGAAAAAATTGAAGAATTAATCAATAAATACAATCCAATTACAACAATTATTGAAGATAAATCAATTGGAACATCTTTAATTAATGAACTTAAAAAGAAGATGCTGAATATTTCAGGCGAAAATCCTAAAATGTCAAAAGAAATAAGATTTCTTCAAGTTATAAATTTTTTTGAGGATAAATTATTTTACATTCCTAAAGATGAAAAATATGTAAAAAAATTTCTCGAAGAGTTATTCCTCTTTCCAAATTCAAGGCATGACGATCAAGTTGATGCTATAGTACAATTTTTCTTATATTACCAAAAAAATACAACTATATTTAGAAAGTCAAAACAGAAGAATATCAAATTTTTACAATAAATAATAGAAAATAACAATTTAAAATAGAAAAATATAAATTTTTATTTGACATCATCTAATTTATATGTTAGAATAATTGTATAGTTATAAAAAATATGCCAAGAGTAAGCCTTCAAGCTAATTTCGATTATGTAAATAAATACATAGGAAATAAAATTAAAATAAAAAGAATAGAATTAGGATTAACACAAACTGAACTAGGGAAACATTTAGATGTTTCTTTTCAACAAATTCAAAAATATGAAAATGGTAAAAATAAAGTTCCTGTTGATAAAATAAGAAAATTATGCGATATTTTTAGTTGCACTTTAGAATATTTATTCCCTGAAAATGAAAAGAGTGCAAAATTAAAAGCCGCAGAAAGAAAAGATAAAGAAGGTTTTGACTTTGAGAATATGGATTCTACAGAGATGGCAACTATAGCAAAATTAATGTTGAAAAAATCTCCAGAAACAAGAAAACAAGCGCTAAAAGCTGTTAAAGCTGTTCTTTCTTCTTTTGACGATCTATAAAATTTAATATTTAATTTATAATATTTCTGAATTTACATTAAACTATTGATTTTCTATTTTTTTGACTATATAATTATTCATAGTTTGTTTGAATAATTATGTTTGATAATTTTACACAGAAAGCCAAATCTGCTATAGAATCTGCTCAAAGAATCGCGGTATCAATGTATCATAGTCAAGTTTTACCGCAACATTTATTAGAAGAACTCTTAACAAATAAAGATTCGGTAATTCTTGATTTAAACTCAATTTTGAAATGTAACGGTATTTTAATAAGAGAAAATTTAAGAGATTCTTTGTCAAAGCAGGCTACAGTACAAGGAAGCAATCAAAACCCTTATTTATCAAGAGAATTAAATGAGATTATAGCGAAAGCTGATAAAATAAAAGATAAATTTGGAGATAAATTCATTTCAACAGAAGTTCTTTATCAAGCAATGCTCGAATGTGATAATTTAGAAGTTTCTAAAATCCTAAAATCTGGTGGAATTACAAAAGACACACTACATAATGCAATTTTAGAATTAAGAAAAGGAAAATCGGCAGATAACGAATCAGCTGAGGATTCTTATAATGCAATTAAAAAATATGGTAGAAATTTAACAGAGCTTGCATCAAAAAGCAAAATCGACCCAGTTATAGGAAGAGATGAAGAAATAAGAAGAGCGATTCAGATTCTATCAAGAAGAATGAAAAATAACCCTATTTTAATAGGAGAGCCTGGTGTAGGTAAAACAGCAGTAGCAGAAGGTCTCGCTTTAAGAATTTTCAATCAAGATGTGCCTGAAACTTTATTAGATAAAGAAATAATTGAACTTGATATGGGAGCTTTAATAGCAGGTGCAAAATACAGAGGAGAATTTGAGGAAAGATTAAAAGCTGTTATAAATGAAATTGAGAAATCTGACGGAAAAATAATTCTATTTATAGATGAAATTCATACTTTAGTAGGTGCAGGTGTGACTAGTGGTTCAATGGATGCTTCGAATCTTTTAAAGCCGGCATTAGCAAGAGGTTTATTACACTGTATAGGTTCCACAACTTTAAATGAATATAAAAAATATATTGAAAAAGACCCAGCTCTCGCAAGAAGATTTCAATCTGTATTAATTAATCAACCGACAGTTGAAGATACAATCTCAATTTTAAGAGGTATAAAGAAAAAATACGAAATGCATCACGGAGTAAGAATAGAGGATGGGGCTATAATTGCAAGTGCAAAACTTTCTGATAAATATATTTCTGATAGATTTCTTCCAGACAAAGCAATAGATATAATGGACGAAGCTGCAAGCAGAGTTAGAATGCAAATTGACAGCACTCCTGAAAATATAGATAATTTAAAAAGAAAAATATTACAATTAAAAATAGCAGAAGAAGCCTTAAAAAAGGAAGAAGATAAAGATTCAAAAGAAGAGTTGTTAAAAACAAAAAATGAATTATCAGAGTTGGAAAAAGAGCTAATGGATTTAACAACACAGTGGCAGTCGGAGAAGATAAAATTGAATGAAATTAAAAAAATTAAAAGTGAAATTGAAGATAAAAATTTTGAACTTGAACAATTAAAAAAAAGAGGAGATCTAGGTAAAGCAAGTGAAATCTCATACAGCGTAATGCCAAAATTGAAAGAAGATTTGAAGAGAATTATAGATGATATAGAGCAAAATGGTTTAAAGTTAATCAAAGAGACTGTTTCAGCTGAAGATATAGCTTCTATTATTTCAAGAGCGACTGGTATTCCAATTGATAAAATGATTCAAAGTGAAAAAACAAAATTACTTAAAATAGAATCTCAATTAGAAGAAAGAGTTATAGGTCAAGATTATGCAATATCATCAATTGCTAACGCTATCAGAAGATCGAGAGCTGGTTTATCCCCAGATACAAAACCCATAGCTTCCTTTATGTTTATTGGCCCTACTGGAGTCGGTAAAACAGAATTAACTAAAGCTTTAGCTAACTTACTTTTTGATACAGAAAAAGCAATGACAAGAATTGATATGTCTGAATATATGGAAAAGCATTCTATTTCAAGACTTATAGGTTCTCCACCTGGTTATGTTGGTTATGAAGAAGGAGGGCAATTAACAGAATCCGTTCGCAGAAAACCTTATCAGATTGTACTTTTAGATGAAGTTGAAAAAGCTCACCCAGATGTATTCAATTTGATGCTTCAGGTATTAGATGAAGGAAGATTAACAGATAGTCAAGGAAGAACTGTTGATTTTACAAATACAATTATTATAATGACTTCAAATATAGGTTCAAATATAATAAAAGAGAGAAATGAAGATTCAATCACAGAAGAAATAAAAACCTTTATTTTAAATGAAATGGGAAAGTTTTTCAGGCCTGAATTTTTAAATAGAATTGATGAAATTATCTTCTTTGAAAAATTAAAAAAGCAAGATATGTCAAAAATTGTGAAAATTCATTTAAATAAATTAAAACATAAATTAGAAGATGCAAAAATTCATATAGAATTTAAAGATTCCTTAATTGAACATTTAGCAGAAATTAGTTACGACCCAGTTTACGGAGCAAGACCTTTAAAAAGAAAGATCCAACAAGAAATCGAAAATAAGATTGCAACAGCTATATTAGAGAATTCTATTTTACCGGAGACAAAAATTGAATGTATTTTTGATCAAAAAATAAAATTTTTAAAGATGAAAAATTAATTATTTTTCTAAAAGAATATAAAATTTGACATTTTTTAAAAAAATATTACAATATATATTGTATGAATAACTGGGTATTGAATACTTCTAATAAAAACCCTAATTTAGAATTAAAAATAAAAGATTTTGATCAGGTTTTGTCGGATGAAGAGATTTTAATTAAACAAATTGGCTTTACTATATCGGATGATGACTTGTTTTATAAGAATAATATCAATGAAATACCAGAAAGCTTAAGAAGTAAAAATTTAATATTTGGCTTGAGTGCAGGGGGTTATATTGAATCGATAGGAAGTAAAGTTGTAGGTTTTGAAAAAGGAGATAAAATAGTTTATCCTTTTGCTCCTTTTGGTGCTTATTGCGAGAAAAGAACTATAGACTACAGATATTGCATTAAAATACCTGAAAATTTCGATACAGATAAAGCAATTGCATTTTTGAGAGATGGCCTGAAAGCAACTATGTTAATCTATAACGTTCTTACAATCCAAGAAAGAGATATTATTTTAATTCAAGATGTATGTAGACCGGTTGGACGATTTATTTCAAAAATAGCAAAGAAGCATAATTTAAAAGTAATTGGAACAATCTTTACAGAAGATAATTATTCAAAAGCTTTAAATTTAGACTTAGATCTGATTGTTAACTTAAAATCTCAAGATTTATTTTCAGAAGTAAATATTTTTACAGAAGGTATGGGAGTTAGAGTTGTTTATGACTTTGTAGGAAAGGACGTATTTGAAATATCTAAAAAAGTTATAAGACCTTTTGGTATATATGTTAGCTGTGGTTATAGTTCTGGCATTATAGAATCTATTAATTTACAGGATTTAAGAAAGAAAAATTTATTTTTCACAGCCCCTACTCTAGAGTTGTATAACATGACTAGATATGCTTTGATTATGAATTCAGCTGAAGTTTTCGATTTAATCTCTAAAAACTTTATAGATAATAAGATATTAAAATATACATTTAAAAATATAGACAAGATATATGAAGATATAGAAAGAAATAATATTAACGATAGTATTCTTGTTAAGATTTAAAATTAAATATTACAAAAGAAACCCAATAGACGTCCCTATAAAATTATATCCTCTATTTGGCTCTTGCAAATGACCATTTGAAAAATGTTTAAAAAAAATTTCTATATTTATATTATCTTTAATTGGGAAACCTACCCCGATTCTTACAGTTGCAACAAGTCTTGAGCCTATTCCGTCAAAAACATTGTAATCTTTTCCAACTCCTCCTCTTATATTTCTATAAGCGAAGCCGCCACCTATAGTTGTATAAAAATATTTAAAGTCAAAAATAAATTCATGCGTTAAAGATCCGTAAATTTGGTTTATATTGCCATTTGTAAAATTACCTAATATGCTTCCAATTTCTATAGAAGTCCTTCCTTGAAAGAATAAATGCACAGGAATTGAATATCTACCGTGCAGATTCCAAATTCCATTATTAGACCAAACTCTTTCTTGATTATAATTATTAAAAGCATAAGCTTCAAAAGCACCTCCAAAACCAATCTCTAATAAATGTTTTTTACCTCTAAATGCTGGGTTAAATTCTGTGTCTTTATTGAAAATATTTAACCATCTATCTTTCAGAGACATGTCTTTTAGTCTGTTTTCTATTTTTTGGTCTTGAGTTTTATTAATTGCATCGTTTTTATTCTCTTTATTAATTTCATTAGCTTTCAAAACAGAAGAAAATACAATGATAAATAAAAATAAAAGACTTCTCATTAAAACAATTTTTCAAGTATATTTTCAAGTTCTTTGAAATCTTTATAATTTATCATCAAACTGCCAGATTCTTCTTTGTCATTTAATTTTAAAGTTATATCTATATTGAAATGATTTTTAATATAGCTTTCTATGTTTTTGATATTTTCTTTTAATTCTAAATTTTCTTTTTCTAAATCTTCCTCTACATTCAAGTCTATTTCTTCTGAATCTAATATTTCTTTTCTTCTGTTGTAAGGTTTATATATATCTTTTAATATATTATATATCTCATCTTTTTCCTGAGATTCTTCTATGTTTTTGATATTTTCTTTTTGCTTTATGTATTCTTGTGATTCTTCAATTTCATAATTTTCTTCATTTTCGGCTGTTTCTGTTATTTTATTTCTTAAATCAGATATCTCGTATTTATTCTTTATTTTTTGTGTATCATTTTTAATAATATCTTCTAAGCCTCTAACTGATATTCCATCTTTTAATTTTTCATAATATTTTAAAGGGTTTGTTGTTGATAATAAAACTTTTGCATGCCCGAAAGATATTTTATCTTGAGAAATTAGGTCCAATATCAAATCAGGCAGACTAGTAATTCTTATTGTATTAGTGATATGACTTCTACTCTTTCCAATTTCATCTGCTAATTGTTGATGAGTTAGACCAGCATCTATTATTGTTTTGTAACTTAACCCTTCTTCAACAACAGTTAGATCTTCTCTTTGAATATTTTCAATTATTGCTTTTTTTAGAATTTCTAAATTATTTGTTTCATCTTTTATTATACATTCAATTTCTCTTCTGTTTAAATATTTAAAAGCTCTAAATCTTCTTTCTCCTGCAATTATATTGTAAAGAGAGGTATTTTTATTGTATGTAACAATTATGGGTTGCAATAATCCATTCTTCTCTATAGAGTTTGCAAGTTCTATAATTTTTTCTTGATCGAATAGCTTTCTAGGTTGTTCGATATTTCTTTCTATTTGTGTTAATTCTATTAATTTTATTTTAAGATTTTTATCTTCATCATCTTGAAATGAAGACCCAAGTAAAGAAGATAAACCTCTTCCAAGCCCTAATTTTTTTTTGCTCTCTTCGTTCATATTTCTATATTATTAATAGATGTAAATTCTTTTGCGAGCTGAATATAAGCATCAGCTCCAGTAGAGTCCAAATCATACATTAGAATTGGTAAACCGTGAGAAGGAGCTTCAGATATTCTAACATTTCTCGGTATAACTGTTTGATATACTTTATCCTTGAAGATAGAATTTCTAATTTCTTCCTCGATTTGCTTTGTTAATCTATTTCTAATGTCGTACATTGTTAAAACAACGCCCTCTATTTCCAAGTTTTTATTAAAATTTTGTTTAATTCTTTGAAAAGTCTGAAATAACTTACTTAAACCATCCATTGCAAAAAATTCACATTGCATAGGAATTAATATTTTGTCACAGAAAGACATAGCATTAATTGTAAGCATTCCTAAAGATGGCGGGCAATCTATAAATAGAAAGTCATAATCTAGCTTTGCTTTATCTTTTTCTATTAAATTTTTTAATGTTAAATTTGGGTTCTCTCTTTCAAAAATTTCAAATTCAGCTGCTGCTAAATCTATAGTTGCAGGAATTATATCCAAGTTTTCAATTTGAGTTTGCTTAATACAATCTATTATATTCTTCTTTTCTGTTATAAAATCGTAAGCATTATTTTCGGCGTTGTGAAAACCTAAACCAGTTGCGGCGTTTCCTTGCGGGTCGAAATCTAGTATTAAAACTCTCTTTCCTATAGAAACTAAAGAAGTAGCTAAATTTATTGCAGTCGTTGTTTTTCCAACTCCACCTTTTTGATTGACAACAGATATGCTTTTCATTTATTAAATTAAAAAGATAAATCTGATTATAATCAAGTTTTTTATAAGTATATAATAAATTAAAAGATAAATTAATAAATTTAAAATTTGAAAATTATAAAATAATTGACTTTTAAATAATTCTATTTCATTTAAAATTTATGATTAGAACTGCCTCTTTAGGTATGCCAAGAATTGGCAAAAATGGAGAATTAATTGTCGCTATAAATGAATTTCTTTCTGGGAAGTTAGAATATGAGAATATTGAAAAAATAGGCTACAAAATAAGAGAAGAAAACAGAAATGCACAGAAAAACCACATAGATATAGTTCCTAGTAACGATTTTTCTTTATGGGGAGATTTAGTTCTTGACCACATATGCTTAATGGGAAACATTAATAGTAGATTTTACTGGGAAGGAGGTAAAGTTCCTAATTCTATCATTGCTTCTATGATGCAAGGTCAACAGAAAGACAAATTTGACGTCTCTCCATTAAGCACAAATCATTGGTTTAACACTAATTATGTATATTTTGTGCCTGAATTTGATGATTTTGTTTTTTCTTATTCAGATAATAAACCTATTTTACAGTTTCTTGAATATAAAAATAAAAATATAAATAGTAGGCCTGTTATTTTAGGCCCTTTAAGTTATTTTATGCTAGGAAAAATAACAATCGAAAATCTTTCTAGACAAGAAATTTTAACTGAAATGATACATGTTTATAAAGAGCTTTTTATAAACTTACATAGAGTTAATGTTAAATCCATTCAGATTGATGAACCTTTCCTATCCTGCGATCTTGACATATCAACACAAAAAGACTATATTCAAATTTACAATCTAATTAATCAAATTCTTGAAAATAAAATAGATTTACATCTAAATGCTGGCTCTGGTTCAATTCTAAATAATTTAGATACAATCTCGAAATTAAATGCAAAGTCCGTTCATTTTTCATATAGAAATAACAAAGAGAATATTTCTCATATTATTTCAAAATTGAACTCAAATACTATTATTTCTTTAGGAATTGTTGACTCGAAGTCTATTTTGATAAACGACATAACTCAATCTATAGAGAATGTTGCGAAAGTTGTAGATATTGTTGGAAGTGAAAGAGTTATAATAGCTCCAGATGATTCTTTATTTTTATGTCCTTACTCAAAAAAGAACGAAAAAAACCTAGCTAAAGAATTATCCTCATCTTTGTCTTTTACAACAGATAAACTCGAAGAGCTTTCAACGATAAGGGATGCTCTTAATTTAGGTTACTCGAAAGTTCAAGATAAAATCTCTTCAAATCTAGAAATTTTAAAGTCCTCAAAATATCTCGAAATAGTTAAAAGTAAGATATCTATAAATGATAAAGAAAGAAATCAAAATACAAAAATAATTTCTTTTGAAGAGAAGTTAAGTTATCCTGTTATGATGATAGGTAATTTTGAGATGCAAGAAGATTCAAAGGAATCTAAAAAAGAAGATAAATCTGGAAAGATTAGAAAAATTATCGAAGAAAATATTAAATGTCAGGAAAAATTAAATATAGATATTATATCATCTGGGCTTCCTTATATAAATAAAGATATATTTAAATTTTATAGCCAGTCGAAAGATTCTTGTGTAGAATTAGAAAATAGTTTTATTCAGAAATCATCAACAAAAAGCACAAATCCTTATTTTATATTCTCAAATAATTTTAATTTAGACCAAAAGATAATAGACCTGATTATAGAATATGAATCTTTCGCTATATCAAAAATGAAAGATAAATCTATCTATAAAATAACATTACCAGGTATACTTTCTATGATATTTTCAGCTTTTAAATCAAATAATGTTAATACTTATGAATTTATATTAAATTTTTCAGAGTCTATTTTTGAAAAAATAATAAAACCACTTTCAAAGCAAACAAAAACTTTGATTATTGAATTTCAAGAAACAGAAATATTCGCATCAGATTTTATTTTTCAAGGAAATACTTTTTATTCTTTTAACTTTGGAATTGTAAATAAATATCTTGAAAAAATTAAAAAACTTCTTTCAACGCTAGATAACGTGAAACCTATTCTATACTTTTCTAATTATAACTTTATGATCTATGTAGAAGATATATTTAGAATAGAAGAATTTGCTGTTGCATTTTCTTCTTCGAATTCAAATCATTCAATTTTAGATCATTTCGTTAGTTATAAATCAGAATCAATAGTTGGAATAGGTGCTGTGGATGCTTGCGATTGCAGAGTTCCTAGTAAATCCGAAATCAATAATTCTTTAAAAAAAATTGATACTTATTTAGATAAAGTAGGAACAATTATAATGCCTGATGCAGATTTTACAAAGAAAAGCCCAATTGATGTATATAAAACAATATCGAATTTAATGTTTGTTTTAAAAAAATATAAAGAGAAGTAAGTAATAAAAATAATATTCTTTTAAATATGTCTAATTTATATACAAAAATAAATCACAATATAACGCTAGGAGAGGTTATTTCTTTTTTAGAAATTAAATATAAGTCAGAATTCCAAGAACAAGATCTAATCTCAAATTTCAAGACTTTAGAAGATTCAACAGTTGACGATTTAACCTTTTTAGCTTCAAATGCTATGACTGACTCTAAATATAAAGAGTTAATTAAAACATCCAGAGCAAAATATTGTCTAATTCAGAAGGAAAATTTAGAAAATCTCCCAAATACAATAAAACCAATAATAGTTGAAGAAAATCCTTATATCTTATTTTTAAAAATATATAAACATTTTTATAAAATTACAACACAGGAAGGAAAGATAGATAATTCCGCAAAAATAGATCAGGATGCTTATATCTCCAAAGATACAATTATAGAAGAAAATGTTGTTATAGAACCTAATGTTTATATAGGAAACAATGTTATTGTAAAAAAGAACACAAAAATAGAATCTAATGCAAGTATCAAGAATACATCAATAGGAGAGGATTGTAGAATTGGGTCCGGTTCGAGAATAGGGCAGGATGGTTTTGGTTTCCTGAATGAAAAGATTCACGGCACTCAGACTGTATATAAAATAGAGCACTTCGGAGGAGTGAAAATAGGTAACAATGTATCTATAGGTTCAAATACATGTATTGATAGAGGTATGATGTCTGACACAATTATTGGAGATTTTACAAAAATAGATAATCTTGTCCAGATTGCTCATAATGTTCAAATTGGATATGCAACTATGATAGCTGGTTGCACCGGAATAGCAGGTAGTGCAAAAATAGGAAATAAAGTCTTAATTGGGGGCAGAGTCTCAATTGCAGGTCATATAAATATAGGAGATAATTCTATTGTATATGGGCAGACTTCTGTATCGAAATCTTTTCCGGCTTACTCTAAAATATTTTCTGGGTGGATGGCTGAGAATTACAGAGATTGGGTCATAAAATTGATAGTTATTAACAAAATTGTGGATATTGTTAAGAAATTATTACTATTTAAGAAGTATTTTTATAAATTCTTTTCTTTAAAAAAATGAAAATAAATGTACAAAATATTAGGAGTTGATCCTGCTTTGAATAATTTTGGTTTTGCTATTATTTCTATAGGTAAAAAAAATGAAACGCAGGAAGTTATAGAAGCTGGAGTTATAAAAGGAAATTCAAAAGAAACTGAATTTGCTAGAGTTTCAAGTATATTATCAAAATTAGACGAAATTCATAAAAAAGAGAAATTGAATTTAATATTTATAGAGAGTCAATTTATAAAACTAAACCCAAGAACTTCACTTTCCCTTGCAACTGTAAAAGGTGCTATTTTTGGCTTCGCAGCATTAAATGAAATAAAAATAGAAGAGGTCAACCCGAAAGAAGTAAAAAAATATATAACAGGAAACGGAAATGCGAAAAAAGAAGAAATAGAGAAAATGTTAAAAATAATGTTCCCTGACATAAAACTAAAGCAGCACGACGAAAGTGATGCTCTAGCAATAGCTATTTCTGGTTATTTTTTAAATAAAGCCAAAAGGCTATACTCAATTTATTCTTAATTAACTTTCTATTTGATCTTTATTTTTTTAATCTAATAAAATTATTTACTCTATTCTTGATTATTAATTAATTTTCTAAATATACAAGAAAAAGGACAGGTGGCCGAGTGGTTGATGGTACACGCTTGGAAAGCGTGCGTAGTTAATAGCTACCGGGGGTTCGAATCCCTTCCTGTCCGCCAGGTGGACTTTTTAAGTATCAATTACACCAGAGAGTTCTATATTTAGAGACTAAAATTATGAAATATAACGAAGCTCTCTTTCGGTGAAAAAGCGAAGTGAGGTTGTATGATTTTTTTGAAATGCATGTATTTAAAAGAATTGGTGAAAATAGAAATTTATCTGCTGTGTGTAAAGTTGGTCTGATAATTGATTTTATGTTGATCTCTAATAATTATCAGAGATTTGAAGCAAACTTATCTATATTCCGCAAATGCCACTTCTTGCTTACTTCAGTCAATAATTGCATCTGCAATTTTCTCTAAAGAACTGATATTTCTTTAAATTCAATACTGCATCTCTATTTATCTTAAATTTTATTTCATCGTCTTTATAAATTATTTTAGCTGTTAAATGTTTGACTAACACTTTACATTGCTGATTTGTTAAAGCGTTCCAATCAATTTTTCCAATTTCATCATTTTCAGCTGGTGTTAAGTTTGTGTGTTTTGCAAATACAAACTGCCTCATTAATTCAATTTTTATTTTATCAATTTTTTCACATTTTAGTCTTTTATTTTTTAAACCTATGTCAATAATAACAACATTATTTACAATGCCAGTAATATTCTTCGGCCACGGAGGCCCGATGAATGTAATTGAAAAAAATAAATACACAAAATCTTGGGTTGAAATTGTAAAAAACTTTTCTAAAACCCAAGGCAATAATTGCAATTTCTGCTCACGGGAAACAAATGATATAAAAGTTACAAACAATAAAATTCAAAAAACAATCTATGATTTTCATGGCTTTCCTGAAAAATTATATAAAATTGAATACAATCAAAAAGGCGATCAAGAATTAGGTGAAAAAATTACAAAATTAATACTAGAATCAAGATTAGATGATTCGTGGAGTTTAGATCATAGAACTTGGTCTATTCTAACGCACATTTATCCAAAAGCAAATATACCGCTTATTCAAATTAGTATCGATAAAAACAAAACTTTAAAAGAGCATTGTGAGTTGGCAAGAAAACTAAGAAGTTTCAGAGATGAAGGGGTTTTGATAATTGAAAGCAGAAATATCGTTCACAACCTAGGGGCAATCAAATGGAACGAGAATCAAGATCCACACCCTTGGGCGATTAATTTTAATTCTGAAATAAAATTCCCAATTTTGAACAATGATATTGAAAAAATTCTAAATTATAAAAATATCAAAGGAGCCAAAGATTCAGTTCCAAATCCTGAACATTTTATACCGCTAATTTATATATTGGGATTAAAAAATAACAATGAAAAAGCTTTATTTTTTGTGGAAGGATTTGAAATGGGTTCGTTAAGTATGGATAGTTTTATTGTTAGACAAATATGAAAAATCTAGATATAACCCAAAATCACCTGCATAAGCTGGTGGTGTTTATCAAGATTATTTACTTGACAATAAAATTAGCTAGTAATAATGTAAAAAATAATAGGGGATATAGCTCAGCTGGTAGAGCATCTGCTTTGCAAGCAGAGGGTCCGGGGTTCGAGCCCCCGTGTCTCCACCAGTGATTATTGGGGGATTTAAAGGTTTGATGTTTTGATAGTAAATTCCTTTTCCTATTTATTTGCTACTTTGTGGATTAGTTTTGATTAATCTTGATTTGTATTTTGAATCTCTAAATTGACGCTCTTTAAAGCTAAAATATTCTCTTTTTCGGTTCCTCTACCATAACTATTAAGCAATACGTCTGGATTTAAAGTATGTCCAATATTTTCATTAAAAGCATATAATATAGTTGTTTTGCAATATTCTGCAATAGATCTTGTATGTCTAAAGCTATGTGGATTTATATACTCCGGATTATTTAATTTAAAAGCTTTTTTAAAAATTCCTCTCATTGTATTTGATATTTTGATATTGTTTTTTGATAGCATATAAATTGGATTTCCATTTATATTAAAAACTGAGTTAATTTGTGGAAACAATAAATCATTTTTATTAAAACTTTTTGATTCTAACTCACTTTTCCAATTGATAATATCATTAATTATATATATCTTTAAATTGCCCAATAAAAAATGATTGTATTTCTTTAGTATATTTTGTTGAGCTTTTATTAAACAAACACTCTGAAATTAATTTAGAAATAGAAAATATCAATAAAATAGATGGGTTACAAAAGCTAAAAGAAAGAAGAGTTGATTTCTAATAATCATAAAATATATCATTTCCGATATTGTAAATTTCATTTGATTTGATTAATGCTTTTAAATTTCATTTGATTTTCAAGCCTTTTAAATGTATATCTGCATCGCTTTTTATTTCAAAACAATGCAATTCTCTATTTATAGCAACAACATCGGGATGAAAAGATGCATTATAAATACATAATTTATCAGCAACTATTGTTGATTTGTTTTTTTGACAAATTTTAAAAATAGGGCTGTTAAAATTAGAATTACTTGTTTTTACTGCTTCTTTTATATCAATTTCTTTTAACATATAATGCTTTTTTGTAAAACCAAATCAAAAACATCTTTATTCATTCTGTTGTTATATCTAAAACAAAATTCAGCAATATAATTTTCTGCATATTTATTTGATATATGATGATAAATTCCAAATACACCTCTTTTTAAAATAGACCAAAAGCCCTCAATGGTGTTTGTGCAGACTTTAAATTTTTCAATTCTTTTGTTTAATCTTTCTTCTGTCTGTTCTTTTACATATTCACCGCAGAGTGATTGACTCTATGATTATTATATTCTCTAGTCATTGAATGATAACCTTTATGTTCGTCTGTAATAACTACTAAACCCCCTTTAACATTCTTGTTCATTTCATTAATTAAAGCCTTTGTTTTTGTATCGTCAATTTTCATTGCATTCACACTTCCATTTCTTTCAATCATTCCAATATAATCATTTTTTCAAATATTCCTTTTGCTCTTATTCTTTCGTGCATATGTTTATTTTCAGTACGACCTCCGATATAACACTCATCAACTTCAACAAAACCACTTAACAAAGCTTCGTCTTTATCGCTGCCATCTTCATTCTTGAATGCCTCCCTATCATTTTTGACATTCTTCAAGCGGTTTTATATATAAATGTATCACATACATCCATTTACGAAGGTCGGTCGAGGAATGTTGGAATATTATGTTTTTAAAAACACTAAAACTATTCCCACAGGAACCCCCTTTAACATTCTAGGTAAATCCGCCCTATGACAGACTTGCTTACTTTTAAAATGATGACATTCTATATTTTCATTGTATCTAATTTTTATAAAATGCTCTATGAGTAAAATCTAAAACCAGCACTAAACATAAACATTGTACCAAAGACGATATTTAGATTAGTAAGAGTATTGTTAGTGGAAATAGCCCCAATTCCTTGAGTTACTGTAACTGGATCTATCGAGAATTGACTCTGATTCGTAAAAAAAGAGATTTTCGCTCTTAAAAATATATCAAATTTTTTATTAGCCTTAAAAGAAATATCCCCAATTGGACCAAAACCGAAAATAAATACATCATCTCCGTTTAGGATTTTATAATTATAACCTCCAATATGAGCACCCACAGAAAGTGTTAGATTTTCAAATAGATTATAAGATGCAAGGAAATTTGCAACAAGAGCAAGCTTAAATCTTGAAGCGCCAAATTCTGAATAATCAGTAATATTTGTTAAGTTAATAGTTGGTGTTTGCCCGTATACATTTTTAGGATTCAAATTAAAGATACCCTCAAATTCAATTTTAATAATTTCTTTAAATAGATTAATACCAAAGCCCAAAGAAATTAAATTATTTCCAAAACTTCCTTTGTTTTGAGATCTATAAACATCCGAGTCTCCAAATCGAGCAGAAATATTATCTGAATAAGAGAATTCATATGTATAAGATGTAAAAAAATAGATTGCTCTTTTGAGTTGGTTTAAGTTTAATGAATTGTTATTTTTCGATTCCTTTTGTAATTCTTTTACTTTTAGATTTTTTCTTGGTTCTGAATCTTTTTCTATATAATGATTTGTAATGTGATGATACTCTGTTATTCTTTCAATTTCTGTTTTTTGATTATTTTTTTCTTGACTCGAATCTGAAATTTCTTCAGCGTTAGAAAAGTGAAGTAAAAATAAGAAAAATAAAAAGATATAATGTGTTTTTTTGAAAAGATTCAGCATTTTGTTCGTTTAATTATATAATAGCACAAAAAACAGATCTATGCAAGCAATATTTTTTTATTAATCTAAATATTTCTCAACATGATGAGAAAATCCAAATCTATTAGGTAAATCTAAATAATTTTCTGAATATCTTTTTGATAAAACGGCATGAACATTATTTGGTACAGATAATAGATAACCCTCGAAAATCATTTTTTTCAAAGGGTAAATATCATCATATTCAAAGTTTGCTTTCTCTATTGAATCTGCTCCTTTTTTACCTCTTTGATGAGATTGCAACATAATTAAATCTCCAGATTTGCAATCTTTCATATCTTTTTTTAATTTTAAGATTTTATTTAATATATCTTTTCTGTAATTTTTTCTAAAGAATTTAGTCCAGCTAGCTAAATTTGAAAATTTCAATACTTTTTTATAGTTCTCTTTGGTTATACATACATGTTTAAATATATCTGACCCGTAAATTCTATCTTGAAAAAACCATAAAGGCTCGAGGCCTATTCCGTCTACTGGAATCATTTTTATTTCATTCTGTTTATCTTTAGACAAACTTATTAGTTTTTCTAGATTATCTTCAGTTACAGATAAATCAAAATCATCATCCCAAGGTATAAAACCGCTATGCCTTGCCACGCCTATTAGACTTCCGTAGTCTATCCAGTATTCTATGTTATTTTTTTTTGCAAATTTATCAAAATTAATTATTGTTTTCATAATTTTTAGTTGCTTTTCTCTTAATTCTCCTTTTGCTGGTTTGATATTTTTTATTCCACCGTACATTCTTTTGTAAATATATTTACTTTGATTCCTTATATCCTGTAGCTCAAGATCTATTTTTTTTAAAGCAAGAGGAGTTTTTATTGAGAGGAAGATTAAAATTAAAATTAATATAATTTTAAGGGAATTAAATAATTTTTTCATAACAATTTCTTAATGATGATCTTCATCCCATTTAATTGAATTAAAGTCAATACCCTTTTTTTTCATTTCCCACATTGGAGATATATTCCTCATTTTTTGAATTGCATCTATTAATTCTTTTATTAAAATATCAACTTCTGCTTCAGTTGTAAATCTGTTGAATCCAAATCTTATGGAGCTATGAGCATAATACAGGTCATTTCTCATTGAATTTATAACATAAGAAGGCTCTAAAGATGTTGAATTGCAAGCTGAACCAGTTGAAACGCAGATGCTTGGCATTGCCATCATAAGAGATTCACCTTCTATATGTAAAATACTTAAATTTAATATTTGAGGTATTGTATTTTCAAGAGTTCCGTTCATATATACATCCTCTGTATTTGCTAGAGCATTTAGAAGTTTATTTTTAAAATATAAGGCTTTTTCTGCATCTTTTTCCATTTCCATTTTTGCAATCTCAGTTGCTTTTGCAAGCCCTGCTATTAAAGGAATTGGTTGAGTTCCACTTCTTAAGCCCATTTCCTGTCCTCCCCCTTGAAATATTGGAGAAATTTTAATTCTTTGTGGTTTCTTTCTTACAAAAAGAGCGCCAATTCCTTTTGGTGCATAAATTTTATGACCAGAAATAGACATAAGATCAATGTTCATATCTTGAACATCTATTTTAATCTTCCCAAATGCTTGAGCTGCGTCTACATGTAAAATTAAACCTTTTTCTTTGCATATTTCACCTATTTTCTTGATATTTTGGATTACGCCAGTTTCGTTATTTACCAACATAATTGAAACTAATTTAGTTTCTTTCTTTATTGTATTTTTAAACAAATCTAAATCTAAAGAACCGTATAGATTTGGGTTTAAATAAGAAATTTCGGCTCCAAATTTTTCTAAATATTTACAAGAATGTAAAACACATTTATGTTCTGTTTGCATTGTAATTATGTGCATTTTATCTTTTATATTGTGATTGAATTCCCAAAAACCTCTTATTGCTAAATTATTAGATTCTGTTGCCCCGCTTGTAAAAATAATTTCGTCTTGTTTTGCATTTATAAATTCTGCTATTTTGAAACGAGATTCATCTAAAACAGACAAAGCATTCCAACCTATTTTATGAGAATTCGAATTCGAATTTCCGTAATTATCCTTCATTGTTTTACAAGTAACTTCTATAACTCTTGGATCAATTGGAGTTGTAGCAGGGCTATCAAAATAAAGCATTTCTTTTAAATTATCATTCATATCAATCTTTTAATATATTTTTTACAACAAAAGCTCCTGTTAAAATAACCATAGATTCTAAAAAAGTATCTAAAGCTCTGTATCCCGCAATTATAGTAGTTACAATCGACTTTATTCCAAAATCTTTGAAGTAATTCTTTATATATAAATCTTTAATATAAATTATTTTATTTGAAGTAAAATTATAATGATTTGCAAGTATTTTAGAAGAGATGAAACTTATAATTATACCGCAAACTAAAAATAAAACTCTTTTATTAATTGATGAGAAATCTATAGCAGATTCTTTTATGATATTTTTTTGTCTGTTTATATAAATAAGCGATAAAATTGTAAAAATAGAACTTATACCAAAACCTGCAACAATCTCTGTAATTGCTAGATCTGAAGCATTTAATGTTACATAAATTAGAACAGTCGTGATACTTATAATATTTGTAATTAAAGCTATAAAGAATAGATCTTTTAATATAAAAATATAAAACATATATAATGATAAAGTAAAAGAAAGAACTTGAGTAAATATCATAATATTTCTTGAAAATTATAGTAGTATCTATAAAAGTCAAATAATAAATGATATTAGAAATCCTACCTTTGAACAATCTAAATCTAAATTTATTTTATTCTAATGAAAATATTCAAGATATTGATTGGTTTGATATTGTTGTAATAAATTTTAAAAATAAAGAAATTAACGGTTTAGTATTAAAAATATTTAAAGATAATGACATTAAATTAAACTTTGAATTGAAAGAAATTCTATTTATAAAACATAAATGTTTTTTATCAAAAGAAAATGTTAATTTTTTAGAACAATTTTCTAGATATAACGCTATTAAATTTCATAAAGTTTTATCTGATTTAATACCTGTAAATTTAATGATTAACGAAAAATCAATTAATCAAATAGGAAATTCTTTAGATAATTTAAAACTTTTACAGTTAAACGGTTTTCAAAATGAAATTTTTTTGAAATTAAATAACAAAATAGCAAACAATTGCTTTAACTCAAATCTTCTCCACGGCATAACTGGTAGCGGTAAAACTGCTATTTATCTTAATTTAATAATTGAGAAACTAAAAAATGGGAAGCAAATTTTAATTTTGATTCCACAAATTGGTTTAGTTGAGCAAATTGCAAAGAAGATTGAAAGTATGATTAATCTTAAACCATTAATTTGGCATTCTGGAGCTAGAATTTCAGAAAAAAAAAAGCTAATTGGATTTATCAAATCAAAAGAACCAGCAATATTTTTAGGTTCTAGATCAGTCTTAACTTTACCTTATAAAAATTTAGGTCTAATAATTATAGATGAAGAACATGACGAATCTTACAAACAAAATGAATTCCCTGTTTATAATGCAAGAGATATGGGAATTCTTTTAGCTCAAAGTTTGGATGTGCCAATTTTACTTTGTTCTGCCACCCCTTCTTTAGAAAGTTATTTGAACTGTTATCTTAATAAAAGTGAAAGATTTATTTTGAATAAAAGATTTTACGAGGATTCTTTAGATCCAGAAATTAAAATTTTAAAGCATTTTTTGTCTGAAAGTAATATATTTCACGAAGATTCTATAAATAGAATCAAAGAAAATATAGAGAAAAACCGGCAATCTTTAATTTTTATTAATAAAAGAGGTTACTCTAAAACAATTTATTGTAAAGAATGCAAAAGAAGCCCTTCTTGTAATAATTGTACCAATTTTTTAACTTATCATAAAAAGATAAATTCATTGAAATGTCATTATTGTGGACATAGAGAAAAATTTTCAGAAAAATGTAATTATCAAGATTGTAAATCTAAAAATATAAACGAATATGGGTATCCAGGTGTTGAAAAAATTGAAGAAGAGTTAAAAGATAAATTTCCAAACATTAGAACTGTTATTTTTAGTAGTGATACTATAAAAAATAGGGAATTTTTTGAAGAAGCTGTTAAAAAAATAGAAAACAATGAAATTGATGTAATTATAGGAACTGCTATAATTTCAAAGGGGTATCATTTTCCTAGCCTTAATTTTGTTTGTGTTGTCGATGACGGCAATAATGCAATTTCAGAAGGAGATATTAGAGGAAATGAAAAGTTGTTTCAGTTAATTACTCAAATAAAGGGCAGGGCAGGCAGAGAGAAAGATGAGAGCTTTATTTATATTCAAACTGCAAATCCAACAAGTAAAATACTGCAATACATCAAAGAAAACAAGATAGAAGAGTTCTATCAAGAAGAAATTTTAATAAGAAAAAATGCAAATTTACCTCCATTTTACACTATGATTAGTATCTTAATTTCAAGTGAAAAACAGAATTTAGCAAATGAGAAGTCAAAAGAAGTCAAATTTTTTTTAGATAAAAATACAAAATCATTGTCTGAAAATATTAGAATTTTAGGCCCAGCAGAAAGTTTTTTACATTACACAAAAAAGCAATTTAGATATAGAATTTTAATTAAATTTTTTAAAAATAACGCCTTATCAAATAAAATAAAAGATATACTCTCGCAGATAGAATCAACAACTAAAATTCAAGTGAAGATTGATGTTGATCCTTATTCTTTCTTATAATTAAATGTGGTTTGCATAACCCATAAGAACAGCATCTTTTATATCTACAATTCCGTCGTTGTTGATATCTTTAACGTAACCTAAAGCAACGGCATCTAATCCATCTATCTTTCCGTCTCTGTTTCTATCCCATAAAAACGCTTCATTCCCTTGAAAACCAAATAAAACAAGCATATAATCGTTTGTATCTATCTTTCCGTCTCCGTTTATGTCAAAATTTGCTATTAATTTTACTGCGCCTGTTCCGTTTATTTCGTAAAGTCCGTCATTATTGATATCCGAAATAGCTCCGTTAATGTGATTTACTCCAGTTGTATTATTTGAAGTTTTATCTACAGTTGAATTATCTATACTAAATAAATTGCTACTTGAACTTGAAAGTGAAAGTTTTGCATCAAAGAACCCAGACACGGAAGCGTTATCTAGATTATTTTTGAATGTGGTTTTTGATGTAATTAAGTTAATATCAAATATAATTTTATCTAAAACTCCGTCATTGTTGAAGTCTCCTTCTAAAGTGTATGCTCCGATTTTACTACCTGTATCCATTGTACTTAAGTTTATATTAAAACTTGTAGAGCTACTAAATTGGCCCCAATTACCTGGGTTTTCAGGGCTTGTATTTATGAAAGTTCCGTTACCGTTCATTTTTGGTACAGATGCAAAGGAAACTGTATCTATCTGTGGAAGAATATCATTTGAAATACTTAAAGTATTTTTAGCAGTTATATTTTGTGAAAGATTTAAATCTACAGTATTTTTTATTTCGAAAATAATATTGTTTTTATATACAGGCTTTGTAATAGAATTTGTTTTAGGGGTTGAAGAAAAAACTTCATTAGTTACAGTTAATGAATTTCCTGTTATAGGGTCAATTTTTGTTTGTTTAAAATTGACAACATTTAAGGCTGTATAGCTCGTTGATGTATTTGATATTTTATCAATATTTAAAGACCCATAAGCAGAATAATTATTAAAGAGTAAAGATCTTATTTGATATACAGGTCCAAGCCCTGAATCAGTTAATGATTCTTGAAAAAATAAATTTATATTAGCGGAATTATTAGCTACTCCAGATGATGTACTAGTCAAAAGAGCTGGGTTATTAACATAATAATAATTAAGAGGTGTATTTATAAAAGAAATACTACTTGAGTAGCTTTGATTCCAAGCATATTGCAATAAACTTTGATAAAAACTATTATCAGAATTTAAAGCATTTAATAATGAACTATATTTACTTGTAGAGCTAATCACATTGTCAATTCTGCTGTTTACATAATTACTATTTATATAATTTGCTCCTATATTAAAATTTACTTTAAACAGCTCAAGATTGCCTAAAACATTAGCAGAAACATTATGAGATTGACTTGAATTTTGAGTCGTGAACGCAGTACTATTAGTTAAACTTAAGGTATCTAGACTATTTATTGCTTGAATCTTTGTAGTAGAATTTATTATTGCATCACTTACTTTTTTAATATTGTCACAGTCAATTTTTGCGTGATCGTATGCACTTTGTAAAGCAGATATTGTAGCTAAAGATGCCACATCGCTACCTGCTTTTGCTTTGGCAGAATTCCAAGTAGTTTCAGCTAATGTTAAAGCATTATTAGCTATAATTAATTCTTGAGATATATTTGTTTTTAATGTTTTTAGGTTATTCGGGCTATTTGTTGCATCTATTGAATTTATATAATTTGTAGTTGTATTCAGAGATGCTGTTATCACGTTTAATTGAATTTTAAGATTTGCAAGTATTCCGTTTGTATCATTTAATATTTGATTGACTGGAGGTGTATTTTCTACTGGAGGGATAGAACTCCCACTTGAACCTGAACTCCCACCTGAACTCCCTGAATCTACTGGAGGGATAGAACTCCCACTTGAACCTGAACTCCCACCTGAATTCCCTGAATCTACTGGAGGGATAGAACTCCCACTTGAACCTGAACTCCCACCTGAACTCCCTGAATCTACTGGAGGGATAGAACTCCCACTTGAACCTGAACTCCCACCTGAACTCCCTGAATCTACTGGAGGGATAGAACTCCCACTTGAACCTGAACTCCCTGAATCTACTGGAGGGATAGAACTCCCACTTGAACCTGAACTCCCACTTGAACCTGAACTCCCACTTGAACCTGAACTCCCTGAATCTGAACCTGAACTCCCACTTGAACCTGAACCTGAACTCCCTGAATCTGAACTTCTTGAATCTACTGGAGGGATAGAACTCCCACTTGAACCCCCACTTGAACCTGAACCTGAACTCCCACTTGAACCTGAACTCCCTGAATCTGAACTTCTTGAATCTACTGGAGGGATAGAACTCCCACTTGAACCCCCACTTGAACCTGAACCTGAACTCCCACTTGAACCTGAACCCCCACTTGAACCTGAACCCCCACTTGAACCTGAACTTCTTGAATCTACAGGTGACGTACTTCCACTCCCACTTGAACCTGAACTTCTTGAATCTACAGGTGATGTACTTGAACCTGAACTCCCACTTGAACCTGAACTTCTTGAATCTACAGGTGACGTACTTGAACCTGAACTCCCACTTGAACCTGAACTCCCACTTGAACTCCCACTTGAACTCCCACCTGAACCTGAATTTGTGCCTCCTCCTGGATTTTGATTTGAGGTATTATTATTATTTGAAGATTCTTTCGTTTCAGAATTTCCAGAGCTAAATGTAATTTTATATCCTTTTCCGTATAAAATTTCTGCGTTTTTATTTAGTAAGTTGTATTTTTCTGCGTTTTTATTTTTATTTAGATTTTGACCTTCATTTTTTAAATCATTAACATCTTCATTTTTTTTGTGTTCTGTATTAATTTTCTTATTTTCATTAGAATTTTCTGAATTATTATTAATTGATTTTTGCAATCTAATATCTCTTGTTTCTTTTTTAAATTTAATACTATAGCCATCCTCACTTCTAGAGTTGTAAAAAATAATAATATTTAATAGAAAAAATAATAATAAAAACATAATAAAACGATATCATTATAATAATATTATATATAAATATCAAATGAAATATTAAAAATATCTAATAATTTATAAAAATTAACGGTTTAAGATAAAAAACAATAATCATTTAGAAATCAAAAGTCTTTAAAATATTTTATATTCTTGTTTTTTAAAAATTTCATTAATTTTATATATTAAAATATGTCAAAATTAAAGATTATTGCTGGCCCTTGTTCTGTGAATGAGAAGAGTTTAGGTGAACTGAATGAGATTTTATCTTTAAATACAAAGAATAAAGATTATATTTACGGCGTTAGAGTTGTCGGTCTTAAATCTAGAACGGAATTAAAAAATAGTTCAAGTTTTATGGGGATGGATTTTGATATGCATCAAAAATTAACAGAAGATTTAATTAATGGAAAATACAATATTAATAAAAATACAATATTACCTAGTTTGGAAATTGCTAAAGAGATTCATAAAAAATACCCCGAAATTAAAATTGCAACAGAAGTTGTGGACCCATTTATACAAGTGCCAATTTTCGCAATGCATTTAGAGGATAAATTTATACCTTGGAATCCTGCCGTAAATCAACTTGGTTGGAATATTGGCACATTAGGGCATTATGCAAAGAAATATAATTTAACTATTGGAATTAAAAATGCAAAGAATTTAGGTATTTCAATAACAAATAGTGAAGCTGAAAATAAAAGAGCTCCAATGGAGAAGACTTGGAAAGGCCTTGCAACTTATAGTGGCGTAGAAAATGAAAAAGATAGAATTATAATGATACATAGAGGTATAGATGATCCTTCAAATGGAGATTATAGGAACTTTCCAGTTCATAAATGTGCAGAAAGAGTAAAAAAAGATACAAACTATCAAATGTTTTTTGATCCAAGTCATATATTTGGACCAAAATTAAGAGATAAAATTGTAGAAGAAACAATAAATGCAATGAAAATAAAAATTGACGATACTAGGTTTTTATACGACGGAATTCTAATTGAGGTGGGAACATCTACAACTGATACAGAGCAACACATTACAATTAAAGAACTTTCAGAATTGATTGATAGAATTAGTCAATTTAGAGATTAAATTAAATAATAATAAATTTATTTATTAAATAAAATTCTTTACAATTATTTTTTTAGTATATTTATATTTCAAATTTATAAATTATGGAACCTCAAGCATTTAAATATTTAGCAGTTGGTATTTTAGGTATTGGTTTTGCTGGTGCTGCGATAGGTGTAGGTCTTATTTTTTCTGCAGCTTTGAATGGAATAGCAAGAAACCCAGAAGCTGAAGATAAAATATCAAAATATATGTTCGTTGGAGCAGGTTTAGCAGAAGCTATGGGGCTTTTTGCTCTTGTTTTAGCCTTATTATTAATGTTCTCTTAATTAAGATTTAAGATGATTTTAGAGAATAAAAAAACTTTATTGAAGATTTTTATTTTTTTCGCTCCATTTGTTTTTATTTTATTAAATACGAAAATAAAGAGAGTCGAATCTAATTCAGATAGTCTTGTTTTAAGTAAAACAAATCTTTTGGATTTAAAAACAGAAAAATTTTTATCTATTAAAAAAGATTTTTCTTTAAAAGAGGGTGAAATTTTAGTTAAGGTTAATGCTTATTCTTTATCGCAAAATTCAGAAAAAGGAAATTTATTTTGTGAAAATTTCTCTGGTAAAGTTTTCAAAAGTCTACACAATTCCTCTTTTCAGCCTCAAGATAGAGTTTTTGGTAAATTGGAAGGAAACCAAAAATGTGAAGAATATATAAAAATCAAAGAAAGCGACCTTGATATTCATGAAAATCCATATATTTCGATAACAGACACTCAAACAGTGTCTCTTTTATATGCTTTTAACAAGATCCAATTTATATTAAATCAAATTGAAAAAATAACAGAAAATAAAAAAAATAAAAGAAAGTACAAAATTCTAATAGATAATGGGTTTAGTGAGTTCGGAACTATTATTGTAGGTTTGTTGAAAGATAAGAAAAATATTACGATTACTGCTTTAGAAGATAATCCAGAGAACATTGAAGTTTTAAAAAAATTAATTCCTGATGTTATAAATTCAAAAGATTTAAACCTTCTGAACATAAAATTTGATTATATTTATCACATTTACCCTGATTTAAAAATAGATATTTTATTTAAATTCTTAAAAAGAAATGGCAAAATTATAAATCTTACAAATGAACAGATTGAAAATAGTAAAGTTTTTAATTTTAACAACAATAATACATTAAATATTAATAAATTAAATGATATTTTTCGAATTTTTAATTCAGGAAGAGTGCTTTTATATCAAGAATTACAATTTAATTCAAAAAATTATAAAAAATTATTTGATTTTTATAAAAATAGGTTATCAAAAGATGGATACATTACTTTTGTTTTTGAATAGATGGAAAAGATAATATATAACCCTTTTGAAGATCCTTATAATTCTAAAGTTAATGAAGAGGGAAAGGAGAATACTCTTTCAGACTTTGGAGACTTTGTGGATTTACCAAAGCACACAGAAAACAAAAAAAAGAATTTAGAGGACATTCAGAATAAAGAAGAAAAACAAGAATCTAAAATAGAAAGCAATTTAGAAGTTGCAGCAAATAAGATAAATTCTATTTTTGAAATAGAGAACGGAAGAAGGACTATAAAAAGAGGTAGAGTAAAGTTAGTAGAATTTCTAGAAACAAGAGATGATAAAAGACTGTACATAAAATCTCTTCTAAAATGGCCTCCTATTATATTTGAAGGCTCAAATGATCCTGTTCCAAGTCTACATCATATAAATAAAATATATGACAGCGATATTGTAGAACAAAAGAAAATAAACATGCCCGGTCTTATGGGTTTATATTTAGACGGGGTTTTATCTGGTGTATTTGGTATTACTTTGTCACAAAAAAACAATATTGTTATTGCAAAAATTACTTCTAGAATTAATTATAATAACCAAGACGATTCTTATAGATTTAATGTTTTAATGCTTCTTAAAAATCTAGTAAAAATTGCAGAAAATTTGAATTTATTAACTTACGGATTTGCTCATATTGATTCTTATGATACTAGAAATGTATATTTATATTTAAATTGTTATGTAATTAAATTTGACAATATAAAGATATATAATAAAAATACACCCTATCTATTGTCTTATTTTTCAATAAAATCTTTATTTTTTTATTTTAATTTAGATGAAAATATTTTTCAAGAAGAAGAAAAATATTTTTTTATGGAAAGTTTTCTACAAGAGAATAAAGAATCAAAAATACAATTAAAGAATTTATTTGATTAAATTACTTTCTTTTGCAAATTTAGAATTTCTTATAAATTTTTCAATTCTTTCCATTTCTTTTGCAAATTTTGTATATTTACTATAAATCAAATACCAATTTGTTTTTGTTAATAATTTACTTTCTATATTTTTAAATAAAATACCAAATGAATTTGTCTTTTCCGAGGCAAATATACATACATTCTTTCTAATGAAACCTTCTAAAATATAAGGGTCTTGTTCATTTGTTTCAAATCTTTGAATATCATAGCTACTTAAAGCGTTTAAACTTCTAAAAACACCAGGAAACATAGAATCTTTATCTATGCCGATTAAATTAGAGTCAATCGCATCTTTGTAATTAAAATAATCTGTCCTTACATTTTTATATTTATGATCTTCTCCCATATGTATAAATATGTTGTAAGGTGAAATTTCTTTAAATATAAAATCAGACATATCTGAAGTATTAAGTAATTCTTGATCTAGCGGTATTAACGCCATATCTATTTTATCTTTTTTTAAATTTTCTAAAATTTTTGCTCTCGTTTCAATATTTATCTCAAAGCAGATATTTTCACTTATATTAAAATAATTATCTAAGACTTCAGGAAAGATCTCTCGAAAACCTATAGAATGTGTTTCTACTTTTATTAAATATCTGTGGTTGGAATCATTATAATTTGTAGGTTTTTGAAAATTTCTTAAATTTCTTTCCATAATTTCAATATTTTTTAATAAATCTGCCGTCAAGATGTACACTTTTTCCGCTTCATTCGTGAAAAATGTCCCATTTTCTTGATTTTTAGTTTTAGAGATTAACTGAATATTCATATCTTCTTCTAAATATTTTATATATTTAGATATTTTAGCTGGAGACATTTTAGCTTGTCTTGCTAGAGGTTTCAGACCGCCTGCTTCAAAAGCTAAAGAAAATATTTGTAAGCATTTTATTATATTTCTTTCTATTAATCTATATGATAATTGATTTAAATTGTAACTCTCTTCTTTTATTAGTTTTTTAGGTCTTGACATATTCCATTAGAGCTAATAGAATAATTATACTCTGAGGAAAATAATTGTCTAATGAAATTGTGAGTGGTGGAATGCCCTGATCTTACTGCAAAAATATCACCATATATCTTGTGTCCTATTAAATTTAAGTCTCCAATTATGTCCAACATTTTATGTCTAACCGCTTCCTCTTTATGTCTAAGAATTTTTTCAGATGATTCAATGTAATCATAGCCGTAAACTACATGATTATTACTGTTCCAGCCCTCTGAAAAAGTTGATTTTCTGGTATTTACTTCTTCTGATCCGCAAAAAGTTCTAGCGTAGGATATATCGTCAAAAAAATTATCTTCATTCGCTTTAAAAATACATTTCTGCGAACCTATAGTTTTTATTGGAAATTCAATCTCAAAATTAATAATTAAGTTAGATCTATTTGGTTTTGCAAAGATAAAAATATCGTCTGTTTTTCCAAAAACTTTGATTTCTTTTTCTATAAAGATACAAGATCTTAACTTTTCAATTTTTCTTAAACCAGCAAGTTTAAATAAATAAATAAAATAATATGCACTTCCGTCAAATAAAGGAACTTCTTCTGAATCTATTTCTATATCAATATCTGTAATATTCATAGCCCAAAAAGCGGCCATTAGATGCTCTATAAACATCATATTATTTTTACCGTTAGTTATTGAGGAGTTCAATTTTGATTCTTCAATATTTTCCCATTTTGGCTCTATAATATCTCTATTTTTATCTATTCTTATGAACCTTATTCCTGTTACTTTTTCAGAAGGAATAAATTTCAGATTTATCATTTTATTTGTTTTTGTCCCAATACCAGAACAAGAAATACATCTAGATATCGTATTATGATATGATTGAAATGACATATTCTTCTTTGCCGCCTGTTGAATCTATATTTATAAATTTTATATTATTAGTTAATGTTTGGTTTTTAATAAAGCCCAAATATTTCTCTATATATTCTTCTAAATTATTATTTTGAGTTTCTATTTCAAGATTAATTTTATCTGTTAAAATTAACCCTTTTTCTTTTCTTAAAATTTGTATTTTTCTGATTAAATCTTTAACAAAACCCTCTTTCTCTAATTCTGCATCTATCGATATATCTAATGAGATTAAAATTTTGTTATTCTGGCAACCTTTAATAGGTGAATTAAGGTTTTTTGTTTTATATATATATTCAAATTCATTCTCATTTAAAATTTCTCCGGAGATTTCTATTTTATTCTCACTTAATTCTTTCCATTTTTTGAGCTTTAAATCTTCTAATATAATTTTAAGTTTATCTCTTAACCTTAAACCTATTTCTTTCGGATTTAATTTTAAATCTTTCTCTGCTATCTCCTCAAATTCAGTTTTTTTGATATGTATTTCTTTTATATTAGTTTCACTTTTTATTATATCTAAAAAAAAAGGCTTTATGTTAATTTTTGTATAAATTGTTGCGGATTTCAAAGGTAATCTAACTCTTATGTCATATTCCTTTCTAATAGAAGATATAGTGCTACATACTTCTCTAGTAATTTCCATTTCATTTATAATATTTTGGTCAAAAGATAAATTTTTTAATCTCTCATTATCATATTCCTCTAAATGAACTGATATTTTTCTTTCATTTTTATTCATCATATTATATTTTATTCATTTTTTGAGCCAATTCAATCATCCTTAAAGAAAACGCCCATTCGTTATCATACCATAAACAAACTCTGCAAAAATTACCGTCCGTTACTCTTGTTTCTTTTGAATCAAATACACAACTCTCATTTGTTCCGATAAAATCACAGGAAACAAGCTCTTCTTCTGTATATTTTATAATATCTTGAAACTCCTTCTTTGCAGATTGTTTTATTAGATTATTTAATTCTTCTTTCGTTAAATCTCTTTTCGATACAAAAGTGAAATCTATTAAAGAAATATTAGGAACCGGAACTCTAATTGAGGAACCGTCTATTTTACTTTTTAATTCAGGAATTACCGCTTCTATAGCTTTAGAAACGCCACTTGAAGTTGGTATCATTGAACAAGCCGCAGCTCTAGCCCTTCTAAAATCATTCTTATGATAACCGTCTACTATATTTTGATCATTAGTATAAGAATGAATAGTTGTCGCAAAGCCTTTTTCTACTCCAATTTTGTCATTTATAATCTTAAGAAAAGGAGCTAAACAGTTTGTAGTACAGGAGCCTATAGATATAATATTGTCAACTTTATCTAATTTTGTTTCATTTACTTTTAAAATTATTGTTTTTATAGAATTATCTTTAACTGGAGAAGAAATTATAACTTTTTTTGCTCCTTTTTCTGTATGAATTATTGCTTTTTCTTTAGTTAAAAATGCTCCGGTGCATTCAAATAAAAGGTCTATATTTTGCCAATTTATATCTTCATTTTTTTTAGAAGAACTAAATTCTATTTTTGTTTTATTAATTACTAATTTGTTTTCTTGTGTTTTTACTTCTGCCTTGAACTTCCCATGTACTGTATCATATCTCAAAAGATGTGCTTCCATCTCGATATTAGAACAAGAAGAATTAATTTTGACAATTTCTATCTCATCCTCTAAATTATTTTCAAAAATAGCTCTTACTATGCATTTTCCTATTCTTCCAAAGCCATTTATTGCAACTCTCATACAAGGTTTTTTAATTTATAATTAACTTCTTATTTTAAAATTCAAGTTAATTAGATTATTTTCAAGAAAATCAAAACCACAAATCATTTATATTTAACCAGCCTGATATTTTTTTATCAATTTTAGAAACTCTGCATTTCTTTCTGTGGCAATATTTGATAATTAAAACATCCCCCTTCTCTAATTCTTCTATTTGTTCTTTATTATTGTATAATCTGAAAAGTCTTGCATTTTCTTTTAAAGCAGTTAGGTTCTTTTTATTTGAAATTAGGTTGCAATTTACCCAGCCTTCAAAAGCGTTATAAAATTTTATATTACACCAATTATCAACTTTATTTAATTCAAGAAAAGCTGTATCCTTTTTATCTATTATTACACTGACGGGGTAATTTTTACCAGGCCCTTTCCTGATATTTATTGGCGATTTTTTAAATATTTTGACTCTATTCAATTCTAAAGCGAATATATTTAAAATATTAAAATTAATTAAAATAAGAAAACAAAGTAAAAATTTAAAAACAGCCATTTCCATTATAATCCCAATCTATAACAAAATCTTTCCCTTGCTCCATATGAAATACTAGAAAACAAGCATATTCTTGCCCCGCTATTGAATATTTTTCTTCATAATTCATATTTGTTAATTGTATT